>SKVA01000555.1 GCA_007129695.1 Spirochaetaceae bacterium
ATCGCGCGTTCAACACGGCCATAGACGATGAGGCATACCAGGGGCATCTGAACGAACGGTGCGTGACGATCGCGGAGGCGCTCCGCGCCCGCGGCTACCGTACGTACATGTCCGGGAAGTGGCACGTCGGGACCGAACGTCCGAACTGGCCGGCCGACCGCGGGTTCGACCGCTACTACGGAGTCATCCGCGGCGCGTGCAACTACTTCCGCCCGCAGGACGACCGGCTTCTGCTGAACGGGACCGAGCGCGTCGCGACCGGCGACGGCTACTACACGTCCGACGCGTTCAGCGATTTCGCGGCGCGCTGCATCGACGAGCACGACGCGACTGATCCGTTCTTTCTCTACCTGGCGTACAACGCGCCGCACTGGCCGCTGCACGCGTGGCCCGAGGATATCAAGCGCTACCGCGGCCGCTACCTGATCGGCTGGGACGAGCTTCGCGAACGCCGTTTCGCGCGGCAGAAGGAAATAGGCCTCTTCGATCGCGACGCGCGCCTTTCGCCGCGCGACGCCGAAAGCCCTGCGTGGGACGACGTAGACAACAAGGACGAGTGGGACCTGCGGATGGCGGTATACGCGGCGATGGTCGACCGGGTCGACCAGGGCCTTGCGCGCGTCGTGGAGTCTCTCGAGCGCACCGATCAGTACGAGAATACGCTCATCGTGTTCCTGGACGACAACGGCGCGTGTGCCGAGTCGTTCAACACTGAACCCGACAGACCGCCCGGTCCCGAAGAGTCGTCGACCGGCGTCTGGTTGCCGTGGGCGAACGCGAGCAACACGCCGTTTCGCCTCTTCAAGCACTTCGCGCACGAAGGCGGAATCAACACACCGATGATCGCGCACTGGCCTGCCGGAATCACGACACCACGGATCGAGCGCGACTACGCGGCGCACGTGAAGGATGTGATGGCTACCTGTCTGGAGATCGCCGGCGTCGCGTACCCGGCCGAGCACAACGGACACCCGATCCTCCCGACCGAAAGCTCGAGCTTCGCGCCTGTGCTCTCCGGTCCACGCGGAGAGAACCCCGACCCGATCTTCTGGGAGCACGAAGGAAACCGGGCGGTGCGCGACGGGCGGTGGAAGCTGGTCTCATACTACGGCGAAGCGCACGGCTTTGGCAGCGACCGGCGCGTCGGCGCGGGGTGCCGGGTCGGGCCGTGGGAGCTCTATGACACGACCGCCGACCCGACCGAGCTCGACGATCTGTCATCGCGCGAGAGCGGTCGCGCGGCGGCGATGATGCGCATGTACGACGCGTACGCCGAACGTACCGGCGTCATCGACTGGGAGACGATTCAGCGGATCCACGGCACCTGTCCATGATTGAAAGGAGGAGCGGGGTGGCGAACAAACAAGGAAGACCGAATATCATCTTCGTGCTGCTCGACGACCTGGGGTACTCCGATCTGGGTTGCTACGGCGGCGAGATCAGGACCCCGAACATCGACTCGCTCGCGCGCGGCGGCGTGCGGTTCGAGGGGATGCACAATTCGGCGCGCTGCTGCCCAAGCCGCGCGTCGCTGATGACCGGGCTCTACCCGCCGCATGCGGGTATCGCCGATTTCGTGAGCAAACAGCCGCACCCGACGAAGGGCCCCGCGCACCTGGGTCGGCTCCGCGACGATTGCGTCACACTTGCCGAGGTGCTGAAGCCGGCAGGATACCGATGTTACTTCTCCGGCAAGTGGCACATGCACTCGGCTACCGGTCCGGTCGATCGCGGGTTCGACGAGTTCTATGGCTACACGATGGACCACTCGCACGACCAGTACGACGCCGGCTACTACGAGCGGCTCCCCGCCGGACGCCGGAAGGAGGTCGATCCGCCGGCGAACGAGTTCTACGCGACCGACGCCTTCAACGACTACGCCATGGAGTTCATCCGGCAGGGACAGCGAAGTGGTCAGCCGTGGATGCTCTACCTGTCGCACTCATCGCCACACTTCCCGCTCCAGGCGCCGAAGGAGCTCGTTGATCCCTACTACGAGACGTACCTCGAAGGGTGGGACGTGTTGCGCGACCGACGGTACAAGCGGATGGTCGACTCCGGGCTCGTCGATCCGGGGTCGTGGAAGCTGAGCGATCGTTCGATGGTGCCCTTGGATGACGACGCCGTTGCGAACGGCTACCCCGGCCGGCAGAACCCCGCGTGGGACTCGCTCGATGAGGACCGGCGGCGGGATCTGGCGCGGCGCATGGCGATCTTCGCCGCGATGGTCGAGCGGGTTGACGACGGGGTCGGAGCGATCATCGATCACCTGAAAGCCACCGGCGACTTCGACAACACGCTCATCATGCTCACGAGCGACAACGGCGCGTGTTACGAGTGGGGACCGTTCGGATTCGACCAGTTCTCCCGCAGGGGTGCAACACACCTGCACGCCGGCGCCGACCTGGACCGGATGGGCGGTCGCGGGACCTACCACTCGTACGGCAGCGCGTGGGCGAACCTGGGCAATACGCCGTTCCGGATGTACAAGCACTTCACGCACGAAGG
>SKVA01000517.1 GCA_007129695.1 Spirochaetaceae bacterium
CATCGATTTGAGACGACAGCAATACACGCGGGGCACAGCCCGACCGCTGAGAACCCGAGCCGCGGCGTACCGGTCCATCGGACGACCGCGTACGCGTTCAAGGATACCGACCACGCCGCGAATCTGTTCGCGCTGAAGGAACTCGGCTACATCTACACGCGGATCATGAATCCGACGCAGGACGCGCTCGAGCAGCGGCTCGCCGCGCTCGAAGGCGGCGCCGCGGCGCTCGCGCTCGCGAGCGGCACGTCGGCGATCTTCTACGCGATCATCAACATCGCCGAGGCGGGCGACGAGATCGTATCGAGCTCGCACCTGTACGGCGGCACGTACACGATGTTCAACGACATCCTGCCGCACTACGGGATCACCGTGCGATTCTTCGACCCGCTCGATCCCGACGCCGCGGCCGCCGCGATCACGCCGAAGACGCGCGCGGTGTTCACCGAGACGATCGGAAACCCCGCGCTGAGCGTGCCCGACCTGGAGGCGCTTGCCGAGGTGGCGCACGCTCGCAACCTGCCGCTGATCGTCGACTCGACGTTCACGACCCCGTACCTCCTGCGGCCGATCGATCACGGTGCCGACGTCGTCTGCCAGTCGCTGACGAAGTGGATCGGCGGGCACGGCACCGCGATCGGCGGGGCGGTCATCGATTCGGGCCGCTTCGACTGGGCTTCCGGTCCGTTTCGCACGATGAACGAGCCCGAACCGAGCTACCACGGCGTCCGGTTCGCGAAGGACCTGGGCGATCTCAACGCGATCGGCTACATCCTGCGGATGCGCGTCGTTCCGCTGCGGAACCTCGGATCGGCGATCTCTCCCGACAACGCGTGGATCTTCCTCCAGGGGCTCGAGACGCTCGCGTTACGCATGGAGCGGCATTCGCAGAACGCGCTCGCGGTCGCGCAGCACCTTGCGAACCACCCGAAGGTCGAGTGGGTCCGCTATCCCGGTCTTCCCGACCACCCGTCTCACGCGAATGCGACGCGCTACCTGAAGCGCGGCTTCGGCGGCATGATCGTCTTCGGCATCCGCGGCGGCAGAGACGCGGGCAGCGCGTTCATCAACAGTCTGAAGCTGTTCAGCCACGTCGCGAACGTCGGCGACGCGAAGAGCCTCGCGATCCACCCGGCGTCCACGACGCACTCGCAGCTCGACGACTCGGCGCAAGGCGCAGCCGGACTGCAGCCCGAGCTCGTGCGGCTGTCAATCGGTATCGAACATGTCGACGACATCATTGCCGACCTCGACGGTGCGCTCGGCTGAGCGCGACGTCGATCAGCGGGCAGCGTGATCAGCCGGGAAGGTGATCAGCGGGGCGCGGCGATGGATCGCAGTCGATCGTCGACGCGTCGCGGGTCCACGCGCCGTTGACGGCGACTTCGTGCGGCGCGAACCTCGCCTTGTACTCCATCTTGGGCGATCCGGGTACGTAGAAACCCAGATAGAGCCAGGAGAGGTCGAGCGACCGCGCGTACTCGATCTCCTTGATGACCGAGTACGTGCCGAGGCTCCGGCGATGTTCGGCCGGGTCGAACGCGAAGTAGACGCTCGACAGGCCGTCGGCGAGTACGTCGACCCATCCGGCGCCCACGAGCCGATTCCCGACGTAGTAGCGCATCAGTGAAGTGTTGACCGGCGAATCGACCAGGAAATGAACAAACCCCTGCGGGGTCGGTTCACTTTCCGACGGGTGGCGCGACCGCACGTACGACGCGTAGAGCGCGAAGAGCTCGTCGTCGTATTCCGCCGGACCCGCTTCGACCCGAACATCACCGTTACGACGCGCGGCGCGGCGCTGGCTTTTGCTCGGCGTGAACTCGCGCACCGGGACGCGGATCGGCGTACAGCACGTGCATCCGGGGCAGCGGTTGCGGTAGAACGTGTCACCGCTTCGCCGCCACCCCTGCTCGAGCAGCGACTCGTACGCGCTTTCCGGCATCGCTGCGAGCGCAAACGCGTGCGTGACCCATTCGCGATCCGGGAGATACGGGCACGCGCCGTGGTGCGACTCGTAGAGCCTGACATCCATGCGCCGATAGTAGTTCGCATTGCCGATACGGGTCCACTCGGCGCGTCCGCTTTGCCGATCGGCGTTGGAGTCCCTATATTTGCGGAGCGCGCGACGTACGGAGGTTGGCAATGCATCGATTCGCAGTACTCACCGGCGATCAGACCGGACAGGAGCTCCTTGCCGAGGCGTTGCGGGTGATCGACCCGACCGTGATCGGGTGCGATCTCGAGCCGGTCGTCTTCGACCTGAGCCTGCAGAACCGGCGCGCGACCGATAACCGCGTCGTGTACGACGCGGGGAGCGCGATCCGCGAGCTCAGGCTCGCGCTGAAGGCCGCGACGATCACGCCGGAGGGCTCGAACGACGTTGGCAGCCCGAATCGAATCCTGCGCGAGGAGATGGACGCGCAGGTGATCCTGCGAACCGGGCGACGGATACCCGGTGTGCGACCGATCGGGGGCGTCTACGCGCCGATCAGCGTTGTTCGCATG
>SKVA01000442.1 GCA_007129695.1 Spirochaetaceae bacterium
CCTTCTCCGGCAAGTACGACTCGGTCTTCTGCGCGAATCAGGGAACCAGGGAGGAGCGCCTGTCCGACTTCCTTGACGCGGTCAGACGGATCTACGCGAGCACGATCTCCGACGACGCGCTGTCGTACCGGGAGCTTCGCGGCGTGCTCGACCGCGACGAACAGATGGCGCTCCTGGTCCAGCGTGTGTCGGGCAAGCCGTACGGGCGGTTGTTCTACCCGCAGCTGGCCGGGGTAGCCTATTCGTTCAATCCGTACGCGTGGAGCAGAGAGATCGTCGCAGAGGCCGGGATGCTGCGGCTCGTCTTCGGGCTTGGCACGCGCGCGGTCGACCGCTCCGACGACGACTACACGCGCGTCGTTCCACTGAACGCCCCGCGGTTGCGCCCCGACTCGAGCGCCGACGACCGGAGGCGCCACTCGCAGCGGAAGGTCGACGTGATCGACCTGGAGCGCAACGAGTTCACGCAGATGCACTTCCTGGACGTCGTCGCGGAGGCGTCCGACCTCGACGTCGATCTGTTTGCGTCGCGCGACGCCGAACTCGCGCGCAGCCTGCGCGATCAGGGCAAAGACGACCGCAACGCGCGCGTGCTCGCGCTCGACAAGGTGCTCGCCGAGACCGACTTTGTCGCGGTGATGAGCGAGATGCTCCAGACGATCCGCGACGCGTACGCGACGCACGTCGACGTCGAGTTCACCGCGAACTTCGACCCGATCTGGGGCTTCAGTATCCATCTGCTCCAGTGCCGCCCGCTGCAGGTTCAGAGCGACGCGCGATCGGCCGAGGCCAGGAAGGAGGGGGTGTCTCCTCCGCCGGAGATCGACGACGACCGCGTGATCATGCGGTCGCACGGCGGCGTGATCGGCCACTCGCGCAGCATCCCGATCGACCGGATCGTCTACGTCGCGCCCGATCGGTACGCCGAGCTTCCGGAGAAGAGGCGCTACGCGCTCGCGAAGCTGATCGGGCGGCTTGCGCACGCGGCATCGCCCGCGGCCCCGGTATCGCCGGCCACGTTGCCGCGCGGTCAGGCTGTCGGGCTGTCGATGACGCCACGGATCATGATCATCGGTCCCGGACGGTGGGGTACGAGCACGCCGTCGCTCGGTATTCCCGTGTCGTTCTCCGACATCAACGCGGTCTCGGTGATCTGCGAGATCGACACGATGCACGAGACCTTGATTCCCGACCTGTCGCTTGGGACGCACTTCTTCAACGACATGGTCGAGCTCAACACCCTCTATCTCGCGTTCTTTGGCGGGAACGACGCGAACATGATCGACAAGGGCTTCCTGACCGCGCGGCCGCAGACGCTGACGGAGATCGAGCCGGATGCGGCGGAGTGGAGCGACACGGTGTTTGTTCGCGACTTCGGTCTGTCACCCGAAGGTTCCGGTGTGTCGCTCCACGCGAACGCGGTCGAGCAGTGGAGCGTGCTCTACACGACGCCGTGAGCGAGCATCGCGTCGGCGACCTTGACGAAGCCGGCGATGTTCGCGCCCACGACGTAGTTTCCCTTCGAGCCGTAACGTTCGGCGGCTTCGTACGTCGCGGTGTGGATCTGGCGCATTATCTGACGCAGACGCGAATCCACTTCGTCGGCGGTCCATGACAGGCGCATCGCGTTCTGGCTCATCTCGAGCCCCGACGTCGCGACCCCGCCGGCGTTGGCCGCCTTTCCCGGACCGTAGAGTATCCCCGATTCGACGAAGACGTCGACCGCTTCGGGCGTCGACGGCATGTTTGCGCCTTCGGCGACGACCGTACACCCGTTCTTGAGCAGCTCTTTCGCGTCGTCGTCGTCGATCTCGTTCTGCGTCGCGCTCGGGAACGCCGCGTCGCACGCGATGCCCCACGGCCGTCCGTCGGCGACGTATTTTGCGTCGAACTCGTCGGCGTACTCCTTGATGCGTCCCCTGCGCACGTTCTTGAGCTCCATCACGAAGTCGAGCTTTTCCCTGGTAATGCCGTCGGGATCGTGGATGAAGCCGCTCGAATCCGAAAGTGTGACCGGCTTGGCGCCGAGCTCGAGCAGCTTCTCCACCGTGTACTGAGCGACGTTCCCCGACCCCGACACGACGCAGGTCTTCCCGTCGAGCGCGTCGCCGCGCACCCCGAGCATTTCCTGGGCAAAGTAGACCGCGCCGTAGCCGGTCGCTTCCGGACGGATCAACGAGCCGCCCCATCCGATCGCCTTTCCGGTGAGAACGCCGGAGAACTCGTTCGCGAGTCGTTTGTACTGTCCGAACAGGTAGCCGATCTCCCGCGCGCCGACGCCGATGTCACCCGCCGGGACGTCGGTGTCCTTCCCGATATGCCGCTGCAGTTCGGTCATGAACGACTGGCAGAAGCGCATCACCTCGGTATCGCTCTTGCCCTTAGGGTCGAAGTCGCTTCCGCCCTTGCCCCCGCCCATCGACAGCGTCGTCAGCGAGTTCTTGAAAATCTGCTCAAACGCCAGGAACTTCAGAATGCTCAGGTTGACCGTCGCGTGGAACCGTAGCCCGCCCTTGTACGGTCCGAGCGCGCTGTTGAACTGGATCCGATACCCACGGTTCACCTCGACCTGATTGCGGTCGTTGAGCCACGGCACACGGAACATCACGACGCGCTCGGGTTCGATCAACCGCTCCAGAAGGCGCGTCTCCTGATACTCGGGCCGCTGCTCAAGGACCGGTTCGAGTGATCCCATGAACTCTTCGACCGCCTGCAGGAACTCCGGTTCAGACGGATTCCGCTTCTTCGCGAGCGCGAGCACGTCGTTCGCGTATCCCATGTGATTCTCCTTCGGTGCTGAGTATATCTGAGTGCGCGCGACGCAGAACTATCGCGATTACAGGACCATCGCGGAGCGACCCCAGTCGAAGTGGTTCTGACGGATCTGATCGACGCTCGGCATCGGGTATTCGATCACGTCGGTCCCCTCGCCGATGTAGACGCCGCTCTTGACCGTCTGATAGCCAAAGCTTTCGGTGCGCGAGCGCTCGACGTTCTTGACCTTCTTGACCTGCCCGCTCATGACCGACCGGACGCAGTCCTTCAGGTGCGCCAGGTTCGTGTCGTACGTTCGTCCGACGTTGCCGGTGTCTTCCAGGTTGTCGAAGTCGATGACCTTGAGGTCGGCGAACGCGATCTTCGGAACGGCGACCTTCACGTCCTGGTGCGTCATGTGCTGGCTGAACTGGCTGGGGTCGTACGCGCTGACCACCAGCGGTCGTACCGGGCAGAGCTCCTGATAGACCCAGAATCGGGGGGGCGTCCCGCCTTGCTTGTACGGGCGCGGAGAGATCGCAAGCGATCGCCCGTCGTCGGTGACCATGTAGAGTTCCTTGAGCGACGACAGCGGAACGTGCTCGAGTACCCGGTAGACGCTCATCCACAGCGAGTGCTTGGGCTCGCCGTCATCGTGCGCGACGCAATTCTCGGCCGCGTGCTTCCAGTCGAAGTACGAGCCGCTTCCTCCCTCGATTTCAATGAAGATCATCTTCTCGTACGAGCCGTTCTTTCGCCCGGTCGACATGTACTGTCCGAACTTCTCCGGGGTGAGCTGGGACGCGATCAACGCTTCCTGCGGAAAGATTGACAGGTAGTATCTGGTTTCCATAAAGACTCCTTCGCGTCGATTATAGATCAAAACGGACGCTTCGAGTAGTATGAGATATGGGGAATCGAGCCCCGAACTGCCTGAAGTGCGAGCATTTTCACGTCACCTGGGACCCGAAGTTTCCGCGCGGTTGCCGTGTGTTCGGCGTCAAGAGCCCCCGGATGCCGAGCCTGGTCGTGTTCGAGTCGACGGGCCGTCACTGCCCCGCGTTTTCACAGGCCCCCCGAATCAAGTCCGTCACAGGAGAGTCCGATGCGGTCGACTGATGTCGTGCGACGCCGGTGTATCGCACCTCTTGTGGCGCTCCTTGTTGCGATCGCGATCGGCGGTTGTGGCGGTGATCGGTCGGGGGGTGCCGCGCGACCCGCGGGCGGTGAACCGGCCGGTGGCGACTCCGCTGGTAGCGACGCGGAGGCAGGGCCCGCACCGCTCGGGCAGGTCGGAAGCGCCGCCGACCTGTGGGTCTTTCCGTTCACGATGGCAGCCGCCCGTGACGAGGTGCGCGACGCACTCGGGGAGCCGATCGGCAGTGAAACGCGCCGTGAAGATGCACGGTCGAGCGGCCCCGAGGCGCTGACGTGGGAGTACCCAGGGCTGATCGTGACGTTCCTGGTCGGAACCTCCGATGGTGATGACTATCTGATATCGGTTCGAGTGACCGATCCGTCGGTCACGCTCGGGTCGGGTATCGCCGTCGGCATGCCGGTCGACGACGCGCTCGCGATCCTCGGCGACCCGCAGGTCAACGACGATCGGTCGCTCGTCTACTTCTACCGCGCATCGACGATCGAGATCGTCGTCGACGCGGGTCGGGTCGCGGCGGTAGTCCTCGCGAGGGCGCTTCCGTAGCGATCTATCGGTCGCGCGATGCGAGGTACGCGTCCCACGATGTCTTGACGAGGCTCTCGCGCGAGCTGCGGGTCGCGGTCCACCCGAGTACTTCGTTCGCGCGGGAGGCCGACGCGACGAGCTCCGCCGGGTCGCCGGGCCGCCGTTGGGCTACCTGCGCCGGAATCGGCTTCCCGGTTATATCGCGGGCCGCTTCAAGCATCTCCGTGACGCTGATACCTACCCCGGTTCCCAGGTTCACCGTGAGCGACCGGTCGTTTGCGTCTATCCAGTCGAGCGCGGCCAGGTGACCGGTCGCGAGGTCCGACACGTGGATGTAGTCGCGGATGCAGGTGCCGTCGGGCGTCGGGTAGTCGTCGCCGAACACCCGGAGCTCCGATCGGATGCCGATCGCGACTTCCATCACGATCGGCAGCAGATTCGCCGGATCCTGCTCGAGCCCGCGCACGCGGCCCGCCGCGTCGTATCCGGCCGCGTTGAAGTAGCGCAGCGCGGCGAACCGGATCGCTTTGAGGCTGTCGTACCAGCCCAGGATGCGCTCGATCTCCAGTTTGGTGAAGCCGTAGTAGTTGATCGGGTTCGTCGGATGCGCCTCGTCGATCGGCAGATACTCGGGCTCGCCGTAGACCGCCGCGGAGCTCGAAAAGACGATGCGGTGCACGCCGACGTCGGCCATCGCGTTGAGCACCGCGATCGTCCCGACGATGTTGCTCGTCGAGTATTTCTGCGGGTTGAGCATCGACTCTCCCGCCGCCTTCGCCGCGGCCAGGTGGACGACCGCGTCTGCGCGCGACGGGGTCGACAGCGCAGCGCGGATCGCGAGCGGGTCGTGGATGTCCCCGTGGATGAACTGCGCGTCGTCGAACAGGTTCGCGTGCAGTCCGTGCGACAGGTTGTCGTAGACGACGACCTCATGGCCCGAGTCGAGCAGATGGCGCGCAACGTGGCTGCCGATGTAGCCCGCGCCGCCGATTACGACGATTCTCATGGGGCGATTATCTCAGGTGCCCCGCCGCTCGTCCACCCTACAGTCCCTGGAAGGCGAGCCACGACGACACGACCGACATCAGGTCGATTACCGCTGTGAGCTGGAGCACCGCGAGCACAACGAACAGCGACGCGATCGACGCGCCGACGGGCCTGAGAACCGGCCGGCGAGTCTCCTGCCCTGCAATCACGCGGCGCACCGCGGGGACGAGCGGTACGATCGCGAGCGCGAACAGCACGGCGGCGGGGATCACGCGCGCTGCACCTGGGTTCGCCGATGCCCACCGTGAGACCGTGTTCGCCGACCGGAGCAGCCAGATATTCAGCTCCTGGAAGCGGCCGATCGCGATCAACGCGCCGATCGCGATCAGGATCGATCCGGTCACGATCCTGATCGTGACGAAGTGGCGCTTGATCTTCGCGAACAGCCGGGTCGCGGTCCCGAAGAAGAGCGCGGTCAGCACGAACGGCACCGCGAGTCCGGCCGAGTAGACGATGAGCAGGAACACGCCGCTCGCGACGTTCCCCGATGTGCCGGCCAGGAAGAGAATGCCGGTCAGAATCGGTCCGATGCACGGTGTCCAGCCGGCCGCGAACGCGAGACCGACCAGGAACGATCCAAACAGACCGCGCGGCTTCTCCGACAGATGAAAGCGTGCTTCCAGGTTCAGCACCTTGATGAAGTCGAACACGATGTTCAGGCCCAGAACGATCACGATCGTTCCGGCGATCACGTTGATGATCTGCGTGGCCCCGGGGAACAGGAGCGCCGACCCGGCGAATACGACGCCGAGCGTCACGAAGATCACGGTGAAGCCGAGCACGAACATCAGCGTGTTCATGACGACCGCCCGCCGAACGGTCGAATCGTCGCGCATCTGGCTGAGCGTCGCGCCGCTGACGAAGCTGAGGTACGACGGAAGAAGCGGCAGCACGCACGGCGACACGAACGACAGCAGTCCGGCCAGGAAGCTCAGTCCGATTGTCGGGGTGTCCACTCGGCCTCCAGCAGCACTTCGAACGCGTCGAACACCTCAGGGGTGTCCCAGAACCTGAATCCGACCTTCGTACCGATGACCCTGCCGTGCGGGCCGATCAGGTAGTTCGTCGGAAGCCCTCTCACGCCGAATGCGTCGGAGAGCGCCCGCGCCGGATCGAGCGCGACCGGAAAGGTGTACGCCTCCGATTCGATGTAGCGCGACACCAGATCGCGCCGTTCGGCGTAGTTGAGCGCCAGCACGACCAGACCGCGGTCGGCGAACGCGCGGTGGAGCCGTTCCATCGACGGCATCTCGAGCTTGCACGGCTCGCACCAGGTCGCCCACACGTTGACCAGGACCAGGCGTCCGCGGTAGTCGGCGAGCGACGATTCCGCTCCCGACAGCAGTTCAAACCGGTGGTCGACGAGCGGGATGGCGGCGTCGACAGGCCGCACGCCGATCGACACGAGCGCACCGTCCACGCGCCCGGTCTCACCGTCGGGGGTGGACGCGGCTTGTGAGCGACCGCCGGCGAATGCCGGGGATGCGATCGCGAGCGCGACGATCGCGGCGATCGCCGCAGCGCGCATCCGCCGCTCTGGTGTCAGGTGGTCGATCAGATCTCTCCTCCCGGCGTCAGTTCGCCACCGCGCGCGCGCCAGTCGATCAGCGATCCGTCGTACATCCGGACTCGCTCCAGACCGATGAGCCGGGCTACGAAGTAATCGACCGATGCCGCGTACCCTGCGCCGCAGTAGAACACGATCTCATGGTCGCGGTTGAAGCCGATGTCGTCAAGCAGTGTTTCCAGGATATCGGCCTGCTTCAGCAGCGGGACTCCGTCGGTCGCGAACACGTTCGTCTGCGGCAGGTTCGTACTCGTCGGGATCGCCGCGCTCGCGAAGCTCGCCTCGGCGAGGGCGTTGCACAGCATGATCGAATCGGAGCCGATCGCCGAGCGGACGTAGTCGAAGTCGGCGATCCGGTGCGGCTGTGCGACCGGCACGAAGTCTCCGCGCGCGACGTCGACGACCTCGGTCGACGTGTCGAGCCCGGCCGCGCTCCACGCGGCGAACCCCCCGTCGAGGATCGCGACGTTCGTGTGGCCGTAGTACTCGAGGATCCAGAACAGGCGCGGAGCGAGCGTCGATCCTCCCTGGTCGTAGATGACGATGCGTGAGCTCGCGTTGATCCCCGCGTCCTGCAGCGCGTAGACGATTTCGTCGGCCGACTGCACGATTCGCTGTACCTCTGCGCCGTCGTCGAGCACGATGACCTGGTTCAGGCTGTCGGTCGGCAGACTGACGGCCGTCGGGATGAACCCGTCACGGTACTGGTCGAACCCGCGGGCGTCGAGGATCAGCGTCCGCGGATCGTCGAGTCGCGCGGAGAGTTGCTCCGCGCTCACCAGGAGCGGATCACGCGCCTCCGCGCGTCCCGACGCGAATCCCGCCGTGGCGACCACGGCCGCGAGTATCGATACCAGTAGAAACCGGTGTGATTTTCTCATGAACTTCCTCCGATCGCGATACTACCGCTCATACCCAACTAAGTCAAGTGATTTACTCTAATTCGTGCGGCACACCGGCGCAGCGGCACACGGCAGGCTTGGCGTCGTCGCGCGTCGGCGCTACCTTAGTGAGAGCGTCAGCTTTCTGTGCGGGCGCGGGGAGGTTCGATGGCACCACGGGGCAATCATGGACGCATATCAGGAAGCCCGCAGACTCAGGCGCGCAGGCGCGAGGAGAAGCAGGGCCGCGCGAAGCGACGCGCACGACGGAGGGTCCTGGTGTCGGTCGGGATTGCGGCTGTACTGCTCTCCGGCGTCGTGGTGGTCATCTCCGCGAACAACCGCAGCGCGCAGTCGCTCTACGACCTGTCCGCCGTCGGGAACGGAGTGCCCGCGGTCGTCCACGTCCACGACCACGCGTGCCCGGTCTGCCGTGACCTGCGCACGAACGTGAGCCGGATCGAGGACGAGTTCACCGACGATGTGCTCGTGATCCGCGTTGCGGACCTCCACACCGACGCGGGCCGCGCGTTCGCGCTGCGCTACGGCGCGGGTTTCCGGACGCTTCTGTTCTTCGACGCCGACGGCAGCCTGGTCACGTCGCAGACCGGGGTGCAGGAATCGGCGGTGCTCCGCCGTGTCTTCGCGCGCCACGCGGCCGGAGAGTTGTAGCCCGCGCGTACCCGCCGTCGGGCGCTGACACGCCGGGGATTTCTCGCTATCCTTGGGTGATGCCGATCGAATACGACTTCCACGTTCGAACGCTCGGAAACGCGAGCGTACCGTCGCCGATCACGTACTCCCGCACAGTCGGGGATCAGATTGCGAACTACGTTCGCGACGACGAACATATCCTCTACGACATTGAGGCGACGGCCGATCACGATGCGAAGAGCTACCGCGCGAACGAGCTGCTCCAGAAGGCGGGGCCGCGCGAGAGGATCTACTTCAAGCCGAGCCACGTCCACGCAGGGATCGTCACGTGCGGCGGTCTGTGTCCCGGGCTCAACGATGTGATCCGCGCGATTACACGCTGCCTGTGGCATCGGTACGGTGTCCGCAGGATCAGCGGAATACGCTACGGGTACCAGGGGCTCCTGCCCGACAACGACATTCCGACCATTGAGCTCAACCCCGACGTTGTCGACGACATCCACAAGATCGGCGGCACCGTGATCGGGTCGTCGCGTGGCGGTGGCGAGCGCACCTCCGACATCGTCGACACGATGGAGCGGATGAACCTGAACATGCTCTTCACGATTGGTGGCGACGGAACGCAGAAGGGCGCGCTCGCGATCGCCGAGGAGGTCGAAAGACGCAACCTCAAGATCGCAATCGTCGGCGTGCCGAAGACGATCGACAACGACCTTGCGTTCATCGAAAAGAGCTTCGGGTTCGAGACCGCGGTCGCCGAAGCAACCGGCGCGGTCGCTGCGGCGCACGCGGAGGCGCACAGCGCGATCAACGGGATCGGTCTTGTGAAGGTGATGGGGCGCGACTCGGGCTTCATCGCCGCGCACACGACACTCGCGAGCCACGAGGTCAACTTCACGCTGATTCCGGAGGTCCCGTTCGATCTTGATGGACCGAACGGATTCTTCGAAGCATTGCAGAAGCGACTCGAGCGTCGTGGCCACGCGGCGATCATCGTCGCCGAAGGCGCCGGTCAGGAGCTCCTGGAAGCGGTCGCCGAGCGCGATGCGAGCGGCAACAAGAAGCTCGGCGATATCGGCGTGTTTCTGCGCGACCGGGTCGTCGACCACTTCAAGTCGATCGGGATGCCGGTCAACCTGAAGTACATCGACCCGAGCTACATCATTCGCA
>SKVA01000394.1 GCA_007129695.1 Spirochaetaceae bacterium
TCAAGGTACTCATAGTCGATGATCAGGACCTCTTCGCGTCGGGCATAGAGATCATCCTGACCGGCCGCGGGAAAGACCACCTGCAGGTGGTCGGGAAGGCCGTCGACGGCAACCAGGCGATCTCGATGGTCGGGTCGCTCCGTCCCGATGTCGTCCTCATGGATGTGAGAATGCCGGTCATGGACGGCGTTGAGGCGACCCGGATAATCACCGAGCGGTACCCGGAGGTCAAGATTCTGATCCTGACGACGTTCGACGACGATCAGTACGTTTTGGACGCGCTCCACAACGGTGCTCTGGGCTACATCCTGAAGAACACATCGCCTGCCGATCTGATAACCTCAATCACCGCCGTTCACAACGGGAACCTCCTCGTTTCGTCGTCCGTGGGGTACAAACTCGTCCGACGTGCGGAGGAAGGCACTCGAGCGATGGAGGAGGCCGACACGAAGTATCAGGGCGAGTTGAACTACCTGATGTCGTGCTTCGACTCGCTGACAATGCGCGAGGCGGAGGTCCTGCACCTGTTGATGATGGACCATGACAACCACGAGATCGCCGAGCGACTCTACATTGCGGAACAGACGGTCAAGAACCGGATCAGTGTGATCTATAGCAAGCTCGGCGTAGCGGACAGAGTTCACGCCAAACGGCACGTGAACCGCGTCCTATCGTCGGTCCGGGGAGACTGACCAGGTACTTCGCGCAGGCTGACCGGTACTCGGGTACCGACCGGCAGTAAATCGATACTGCTGTACTCTACCGCTGCCGCAGTACCCGTGGTACCGTCTTCGTATGCGGGAAATGGTGACGGCGAAGAAGGCCGGGACTCGGCAATCAGTGGTGCCCCGCGGTCTATCGGATCGCATGAAACGCCACGCCGAGCTCTACCTGCTCTTCCTGCCTGTCGCCGTCGTGTACATCGTCTTCCGCTACTGGGACATCTCACTCGGTTTCGTCGCTGTCTTCAAGGAGATGCGGGTGGGCCAGGCCGTCTGGACCAGCCCATGGGTAGGGTTGGACAACTTCCGCATGATCTTCGCCAATCCGAACGTCGTCCGAACAATCCGGAACACGATTGAGATCAGTCTGCTCCGGCTGCTTTTCGGGTTCGCCCCTCCGATTGTTCTCGCGATCATTTTCCACGATCTGGTCTGGGTTCGGTTCAAGCGGGTGACCCAGACCCTGGTCTACCTGCCGCACTTCTTCTCGTGGGTTGTGCTGTACGGACTGGTCTTTGCGCTGTTCTCTACGGGCAGCGGTTTGGTGAACAACGTGCTGGCCGGTTTGGGGTTCCAGAGAGTGGAGTTTCTGCTCAGTACCGGATGGTTTCGTCCGATCCTTATCGGCTCCGACATCTGGAAGAGCATGGGTTGGGGATCGATCCTCTACATGGCAGCACTGACCAACGTTGACCCTGGCTTGTATGAGGCTGCGGTAATTGACGGAGCAGGGCCGCTGAAACGAATTCGCCACATATCGATTCCGAGCATACTCCCGGTCATTGCGTTTGTTCTGACACTGACGATCGGAAACATCCTTCGGGCCGGTGGAGAGCAGATTCTGATATTCTACAACGAGGCCGTTTTCGAGGTAGCCGACGTCATCGAAACCTGGGTCGTGCGTGTCGGGCTGGGCAGATTCCAGTTCGGTGTCGGGATCGCGGTCGGTCTGTTCCAGTCAGTGGTCGGACTCATCCTGATCGTCATAGGCAATGCCGTTTCCCGAAGGCTTGCGGGAAGGGGGATCTGGTAGATGGGTCTCAAACCACGCGGATCAGAGTTGGGCTATCAGGTCGTGATTTTCTGCATCGCGCTGATCGTGAGCATCTCTGCGCTCTTTCCGTTGCTGTACGTCGTCGGGGTGTCGCTGACCTCCATGCCGGAGTTGATCAGTAGAAACTACTTCGTGATCGTTCCACGGCATCCGACTCTATCGGCGTACCATCGCATCGTTCAGAACCCGACGATCTGGAACGCATTCGCGATATCAGTGGCGCGGAGTACTGTCGGTCCGCTCCTTTCGCTGGTGGTCATGGTACTCGGAGCCTACGTGCTGTCGGTACGGACCCTCCCGGGGCGACGCACGCTGCTGATGCTGATCATCTTCACGATGCTGTTTACCGGGGGACTCATCCCACGATACCTGGTAATGCGCAGACTCGGACTCCTGAACAATTTCTGGGTCTACGTGCTGCCGATGCTTCCGGACGCTTTCGGGCTTCTGGTCGTCAAGGTGTTCATAGAGAACCTGCCGGACGGCCTGCTGGAATCGGCCGAGATAGACGGGGCCACCCATACGCAGAAGCTTCTGTTTCTGGCCGTACCGCTTGCGAAGCCGGCGCTCGCAGCGGTAGGCATGTTCGCCGTAGTCAACCACTGGAACTCGTGGTTCGACGCGTTGGTGTTCGTGACGCGCCGCAACCTCTATCCGCTCCAGATGGTCTTGCGGAACCTGATCACCGCGGACAACTTCCACGACGCTGCGATCGACATACTCGGGGATATGACCCGGGTCGACACCGTTTCCATGCGAATGGCAACGGTCGTTATCGGAATCATCCCCATGGTCATGCTTTACCCGTTCCTGCAGAAATACTTTGTGCACGGGGTGTTTCTCGGGTCGGTGAAGGAATAGACAGCCGGCCAGAGCCGGTAGAACAACGAGGAGGAAGGAAGAATGAGACGAGCAACAATGCGTATCTCAGTGATGGTAGCCCTTGCGGCACTCATGGCCATGGGTGCCTATGCTGCCGGACGAACTGAGGCTGCGGCGCCAACGGGTCAACCGATCGCCGATCAGTCATGGAGCGACTGGGATTTCCCCGCCGTGTTACCCGAACGTCCGCAACCGATGGCCGAATCGGCGTACGCGTACGTGGACAACTCGATTCCAGTCGCCTTCGAGGTACAGATCGTGGGGTTCGTAAACACGCCGTTGCCCACTCCCGATCCGCTCGCCGAGTACCTGAAGGCAAACTACAACGCAACCGTGACGCTGCAGTCGTACAGCGCAGCGGACCACCAGACATCGTTGTCTGCCCGGTTTGCCGGGGGCGATGCCCCTGAAGTCGCGTACATCCCGTATTCGCAGCGTGATCTCGCGGAGATCCTCTACGAGAGCGGCCAGCTGCTCAACGCGGCAACACTGCTTCCGTACATGCCGCAGTATCGGAACTACGTGACGGAGACCTATGCGCGATGGGCGGCCTACAACGACGATGAGTGGGTGGGCTTCCCTCGATATCCGATCTTCCCGAACAACTGGGGTCTCTTTATCCGCCAGGACTGGCTCGACCACCTGGGAATGGAGCACCCCCGGACAACCGAGGAACTGTTCGAGTATGCGATGGCGGTCACCTACCAGGATCCGAACCGGAGTGGGGCCGACGATACCTGGTTTATGGGCGGTGCGGGATCGGGCCGCAGTTTTCAGATGCTCGAAGAGCTCAGGTCCGCGTTCGGTCATCCGAGCTACAACGTGAGCGACGGGCGGGTCAACCACCCGATGCTCGACGGTACTACGAGAGACTTCCTGCAGTACCTGAAACGCCTCCGCGATGCAGGCGTGCTGTCACCCGACTGGTACACAATCGGCTGGGAGGAGTTCAAGTCGTACAGCATCGCCGGCAGAATAGGCATGGTCCGTTACCCGGGCTGGAACCTGGTCAACGAGATGGTCGAAGGGAACCAGAACAACATGGCCTACAAGGACGTGTGGAACGCGATCAACCCGGTCACCGCTCCCGACGGGAGGGGAGGACGGCTGCGTCCAGCCGGTACGCCCGACGGAATGTTCGTTTTCCGGGCCGACCTGGCCAACAACCCCGACCGGCTTCGAAGGATCGCTCGAACCCTGGAAGCGTTCGCCTATCCGAATCCGAGTTACGCGAACCTGATTCAGGGTGGAGGTCCCGACATCTGGCCGGAAAAGACATTCTTCCAGTTCAACGACGAGGATGGCACGAAGGTCTTTACGCGCCTCTCTCCGCTCGAAGACCGTTACGCCTCTCTGGGCGACTGGCAGCGCTTTGGTATCACCCTGATCTACGAAGTCTTCCTGGACGAGCCGGGGCTGACCGGCGCGGAACAGAATCAGAAGGTTCAGGCGATGCCGCGGTGGGACAACTACGACATGCTGTTGAACCTGGACGCGGCGCTGGTCGCCGACCTGCGCGAGTTCACCGGACAGAACGAGATCGCTTTCGTGCTCGGTGAGCGCAGCTTCGACGACTGGGACCGGTACGTTACCCAGTGGAAGGCCGCCGGGGGTGACGCGCTTCTGCGTCAGGCTGCGGAGCAGCTCGGAGTCCGACACTAGACGACGACTCTGAATCACCGGGCGGGGTGCAAGCTCCGCCCGGTCGATTTACTGCAGACGGATTTCGGGCTACCGCCTGATCGAAGCGAGGTGCCGCGGAACCGGCCTGACCTCCGCGGTCTGCGAGTCGCGGGCCCGGTGGACGCGCAGCGATGCGAGACCGTTCGCCGCGAGCGCCGCGGCCGATCGGTTCAGCGCTTCCAGGCGCTCCGCGATCGCGAGGCCGCTCGAATCAGGGACGACTATCCGTACGTACTCTCCGGCAGAGTCCGTCCCGTAGTGCATTGTCGACTGGTCGGTGTCGGCACGAACGATCATCGCGATCTCAAAGAGATACAGCGCGATCGGGATGGCCTCCTGCGCCGTCAGTTCTACCGGAACGCGAGGCTCTCCGGTGCCTTCGCGAGCCGAGTCGTAGATCAGCTCGTGATGTCTGCGATCCCGCTCATTGGCCAGATCGTACACCGTCGTGGCGACATCGATGAGGCCGATTCGCAGCGCGTTGTGATCGGTATGGAGCAGGTCATTGATCGCCGAAAGCACCCGAATCCGTGCGTAGACTGACCGGGAGTTCCGATGGGCCGAGTCGTCCAGGTCGATCATGCTGAGGACGAGCTGCATGTTGTTGTTCACGCGATGATGGACCTCGCGCAGGAGCTCGTCCTTCAGCGCGAGCGTCCGGTTCAGTTCGTTCCGGACACGCGTGCTTGCGTCGAGCTCTGCCTGCAGCCGCTCGGCGAGCGACCTCTCACCCGCGATCGATCGCTCCAGGCGTTCGAGGATCGCGCGCACGATGATCGCGAGCGCGAGCGATACGACGATGACGTTCGTGCCGATGATGACGACCGTGATCGGCTCGTTTCCGTGCCCTTCCAGCCCCCAGCCGAGCGCGAACCCGTACGTCGTCAGAAGCGCTACCGTGCCCACAATGGCAAACGTGATGGCCCGGCGCGGGCCGAACACCGCAGCGATGACGACCCCGGCGATCATCCAGATGTACCCTGCGCCGAGCGGTCCGACGGTTACGAGCAGCACCGCCCCTAGCCCGAGCGCAACCGTGATCACGACGCCGAGCTTCGCCGGCCCGGGCACGCCGGGTACCCACGCTGCGGTCAGGACCAACCCGTAGGCGATCGTGTTGACGATCGGAATCGCCACGATTCCGTGCACGATTGCGATCCAGACGCCGGGGATATAGGCAACCACCCCTATGACTGACAGAATCCTGACGAATCGGGTGAGCAGGACCTCCTGTTCGCTGCGGTCGCCGTCCAACCAGAGACCTATCGGACGCGCTCGACGATCAGAGAGTAGTCGAAGTACGCCTCCGCGTAGTCGGAGTAGCCCAGGAGGAAGTCGTCCCAGTCGGTGTTCGCGAAGTTCGGGTACGCCGAAACGACCACGTAGTACCGGCCGGCTGCGGGGAGGTAGACCGGGTCGAGCATCGACGCGAGCGAGACGCCACCGTCGTCGTCTTCATCGACCAGATAACCGTCCGCGTCAAAGATCGCGAGGATCGAGTCGGCGTGGTCCGATGTCTCGATGACGACTTCGATCGTCAGTTCGACCGGTCCGTCGACGTCGAACGCGATCACGTCTATCCCGGCATCGATGTTCCCGGCGATCGAGGTCGTCACCGGCTCGAGCTCGACGACGTCGGCCCGGGCGACGATCGCATCCCAGTCGTAGACGATATCGCCGTAGGGAAAGTCGTCGTACTGGTCGTAGAGACCGAACTCGACGTCACGCGTCCCGAACTCGATCGTGAGGTCGAACGCGACGCTGCTCAGCCCCGGGGCCGTGAAGGCCGCGAAGCGGTCGGCATCGTCGGTCTCGATGAACCGCGGATACGTCGTTACGACCGCGTAGTAGATCCCCGGCCACGGTAGATCCACACCGTTGAGCATCGACGCGAGTCCGTACGGGCCGTCGTCGTTCCAGTCGATCAGGTACCCGTCTTCGTCGAACACGTAGAGCACCGTGTCTTCGTCCGCGTGCTCGATGCCCTGACGGACGTCGGTGACGATCACCTCGATCGTGTGCGGGCCGCTGCCTTCGACGTTGAACCAGATGACCGCCTGGCCATCCGTCACGTCGCCCGACGCGACGCTGACGATCGAGTCGACGTCGACCGGTCGCGCAGCCGCGCGCAGCTCCTCCCACGATTGGGAGAGCGCGACGACCGGCGCGCAGAGCGCGATCGCGATCACCCCTGTGCATGCAACGATACGCGCGACTGTGTGTTTGTTCACACTTGCCTCCTGGGTCGACCCTCTATGGTATCAGCCGATGTCGCCGGCCTCGATGAGCGCCTTGGCCTGCGAGATGCAGACGCGTGCCGCGGCTTCGTCGGTGTCGAACAGCGGCGGCTGATCGCTTGCGGGAGCCGCTACGCCGACCTCGTTCCCGCTGCTATCGGTTATCGTCGCCGCCTCGAAGACCCACTTGCCGGGCGCTTCATCGGCCGGGTGGACGTTTGGTGTGATCGTGTATCCCTTGTAGATGAATGGTTCCATCCTGACTGCTCCTGTGCAGATTGTACCACACTGCGCGATTGTGTTCACGTGCGACACTACTCGGTCAGCACGATCTGGATGTCGCAGACGTTCGTGTTCGTCGGGCCGGTGCGTAGGAGCGAGTCGATCGCATCGAAGAAGCGGTACGAGTCGTTGCGGGCGAGCGCGTCGCGAATCGACAGACCCGCCTCGCGCGCCCGCGCTACCACCTTCGGCGATGCGAACGCGCCGGCGGCGTCGGTCGGACCGTCGTTGCCGTCGGTCGCTCCCGACAGGAAACTCACCCCCCTAAACGCATCGGGGTTGTCTGCCATCTCAGAGAGCATCGCGAGCGCGAACTCCTGGTTGCGGCCCCCTTTGCCGTCGCCGCGGATCGTCACCGTCGTCTCTCCGCCGGCAAGGACGCAACAGGGGCGTTCGACGATGCCAGGCCCGCGAACCGTGTCGCGCGCTATGCCGGCGAGTACCCTGGCGACCTCTCGGGCCTCCCCGGTGATCTGCGACGTGAGGACGACCGTCTCGTAGCCGAGCGCTTCGGCGCGCGCACGTGCGGCATCGAGCGCGAGCGCGTTCGTCCCGATCAGTGCGTTGTGCACGCGGTCGAAGGACCGGTCGCCCGGCTTCGGCGTATCGGGAATCGCTCCGGCTACCCCGTCGGCAAGCGCCCGCGCGACCGGCTCCGGAAGGCGATCGTCGATTCGGTAGCGCCGCGCAATCTCAGACGCGTCGGCAAACGTCGTCGGGTCGGCCGTCGTCAACCCCGACGCGATGCTCTCCAGGTTGTCACCGACGACGTCCGACAGGATCAGGCTGAGCGACGTCGCCGGCGCCAGCCGCGCGCACAACCGCCCGCCTGAAATGCCCGACAGGTGTTTGCGCAGCGTGTTGATGTCGTGGATCGGCGCGCCGCTTTCGAGCAGGAGTTGTGTTGTTTCCTGGATGTTGTCGAGCGTGACCGTATGGTCGGCGTCCTCGTACGGAAGCGTCAGCAGCGCCGATCCGCCGCCTGAGATCAGCACCAGTACCAGTGTCGACTCATCCGCCGAGTCGGCGAGCGCGCAGATCCGCCGCGACGCCTCGACGCTCATTGCGTCGGGAACCGGGTGACCCGCCTCGATCAACTCGATCCGGCCGAGCGGTTCGGTGTGCCCGTGCTTGACGGCGACGAGTCCCTCGCTGATGCGGTCGCCCAGGACCGACTCGATCCCGGCGGCCATCCTGGCGCCCGCCTTGCCCGCGCCGACGACGACGATCCGGTTGAACCGCGACAGATCGAACCGCATCGTTGTCCCGGCAGTAACCGTCAGGCTCTCACCGTCGAGCCTGACGCACTCCTCTACCATCCGGACCGGATCGACGCGATCGAGCGCCGCGGTGAAGATCGATTCGAGTGCCTGTCGGTTCATCGGGTCCTCCGCCGTCTTGATCGGTGCGTCACAATGTGCGACCTTCTCGTGATACCATTCCTGGAGCGATCGATGCAATCAGACGATTTTCGCGGCCTTGTGCTGAAGAACACCCTCACCAGCCGAAAGGAGCTCTTCTCCCCTCGGAATCCCGGGGAGGTCCGGATCTTCACGTGCGGACCGAGCGTCTACCGGCGACCCCACGTCGGGAACTACCGGTCGTTCCTCTACGAAGATATCCTTGTTCGCTATCTCGAGTACCTGGGGTACAGGGTGAAGCGAACGATCAACTTCACCGACGTCGAGGACAAGACGATCTCCACCGCGGCCGAAGAGGGGAAAGAGGTTATCCAGGTCACGACGCCGGTCGTCGAGGCGTTCTTCAACGAGTGCAAGCTTCTGGGCATCAAGCTCCCCGACTACATCCCGCGTAGCTCCACGAGCATCGATGAGGCGGTCGAGATCATCCAGGTGTTGATGGACAAGGGGCACGCGTACCGTCACGACGGGAACATCTACTTCGACCCGCTGACCTACGACGGGTTCGGAGAGATCTTCGGGCTCGACATGAGCCGCTGGCCGAAGCGGAAGGTTCGCTACAGCCAGGACACGTATCCGGGGCAGCGATGGAACCTGGGCGACTTCATCCTTTGGCACGGTCATCAGGACGATCGGCTCATCTACTGGGACACGCCGATCGGCAGAGGCCGGCCGTCGTGGAACGTTCAGGACCCCGCGATGACCAAACAGACGCTCGGGTACGAGATCGATATCCATTGCGGCGGCATCGACAACATGTGGCGCCACCACGACTACAACCGGGCGATCATGGAGAGCGCTTCGGGCGTCGAGTTCGCGCACTACTGGTTGCACGGAGAACATCTGATCGTCGACGGCGACAAGATGAGCAAGAGTAAGGGCAATGAGATCTACCCCGAGCACCTGCAGGCTCGCGGGCGGACCGGCCGGCACATCCGATTCCTGCTGATCTACGGCTACTATCGAGACAAACTCAACGTCACCGACAAACTGATCGATGAACGCTTCAACCGGATCCAGAACATCCAGCAACTCGTCCGGGATGTTGTCGATGCAGGGTCGGATGGCGGTGCGAAGCCGGCCAAGGGAGCGGTGGCCGCGCAGATGGAGCGCGTTGCGCGCGAGATCGTGCCGCTGTTCGAGCACGCGATGAACGACGATCTGCACGTTCGAGCCGCCGTCGACGCGGTCTGCGGCGCGCTTGGCGAGCTTCGGTCGCTGTCCGCGAAAGCCGGACTGCCGGCCGCGCTTCGCAAGAGCGTCGAAAAATCGCTCCGCCGGGTGGATACGGTCCTGGGGATTCTGTTCGAGGAGTAGGGGGGCCATACCTGCGATCAGGGACCATCGCCTGCAGCAAGGCGATGGTCTTTTTTTGGCTTGATATACTATACATCTGTATAGTATAA
>SKVA01000120.1 GCA_007129695.1 Spirochaetaceae bacterium
CAGATAGAATCGATCGAGGTCAATCCCGACACAACCCTTATCATGGTCAGTGGTAAGCGTCTGGTGGTCCGAGAGGAGTGCCGGACGATTGTCGATGAGATCGTCGCGTACCGACGGCTCATCGGCGGGTTCAAGAACGAGGAGTAGTCCGTGGATCTTGGAACGATTCTAGGGGTTGTCAGCGGGATCGTGCTCGTGCTCGTGACGATCGTTACCGGCGGAGCGGGCATCGCGAACTACATCAGCGTCGGCTCGTTCATCGTCGTGATCGGCGGCAGCTTTGCGGCGATGCTCGTCGCGAACCCGCTGTCGCGCATGCTCGGGATCGCGAAGTACATCGGAATCGCGCTCAAGACCCCCGACTGGCAGGAAGAGAAGATCATCAGCGAGCTTGTCGCGTTCAGCGAGCGCGCTCGCCGAGAAGGGTTGCTTGCGCTCGAGGACAATCTGGACGAGGTCGAAGACGAGTTCATGCGCAAAGGTGTCCAGCTCGTGGTCGACGGCACCGATCCGGACATCATCAAGTCGATTCTCTACCACGACCTGAATGAAATCCAGAGCCGCCATCAGACCGGTCAGAAGATCTTCGACGACTGGGGCAAGATCGCGCCGGCGTTCGGGATGATCGGCACCCTGCTCGGACTGATCCAGATGCTCGTGAACCTTGGTGGCGACCAGAGCGTCATAGGCGCGGGGATGGCGATCGCGCTCATAACGACGCTCTACGGAACGCTTTTTGCGAACCTGATCCTGATCCCTATCCGGTCGAAGCTGGAGGATCGCGACAAGGAGGAGACCCGGGTCAAGGAGATCATCCTTGAGGGAATCCTTTCGATTCAGTCGGGCGATAACCCGCGCATCCTGCTCGAGAAGCTCGTGAGCTTCCTGCCACCTGGACAGCGCGAGGTCCTCCGGCAGGAGAGCGCGAAGGATTAGTCATGGCAGAGATCGGAGTCAGAAAAAAGAAATGCCCACCAGAGGGCGCGGCCGACTGGCTGACGACGTACGGAGACATGGTCACGCTGCTCCTTACGTTTTTCGTGTTGTTGCTGAGTTCGGCGACGATCGACGGATACCAGTTGCGGCTGATCCTCGCCGCATTTCCGGGGCTTGGGAACTTCACCGGCGGGATGACGCTCGAGGCCGGACCGCTGGCGGAGCTCGGTAACACGATCGAAGCGTTGCCGTCGATGGAGAGGGGCCGTGCGCTCAGCGAGGCACGCCGTGAAGCGGTGAGCATCTTCGAGCCGGAGATCCGGAACAACATTGTACGCGTCACGCAGGACGAACGTGGCCTGGTGATCAGCCTGGCCTCCGACGCGTTTTTCGCGAGCGCCTCCGCGCGAGTGAATATAGAACAGACGCGCGAAGTGCTGCAGAAGCTCAGCCGGCTGCTGTCGTCGCAGCAGCTTGCCGATCGGCTTTTTCGTATCGAGGGACACACCGACAGCATCCCGGTCGCTCCAGACGGCCCATGGGAGTCGAACTGGACGCTAGGCAGCGCGCGCGCGAATGCGGTCTTGAGGTACCTGGTCGACTACGGTGTTCGTGAGCCGCAGTTTCAGCTGATGAGCCGCGGCGAACACTCGCCGATCGTGTCGAACGAAACCGCCGAAGGGCGGGCGTACAATCGTCGGGTGGACGTGATTATCTTGACCGAGGGCGCGCTCTAGGCGCGACAGGAGGACCTATGGCAGACGACATGTTTGACGCTGATGATGAGATAGGTACCGACGAACCGGCTGCAGGCGGAAAACGCGTCGGATTTCTTCCGGGCGTCCTGATCCAGGTCCTCAAGTGGGTCGGCATTGTCCTTGGAGCGATCATCTTTATCGTCACGGTCGTCGTCGTCACGGTGAACTTCCTGAACCGTGGCAGTGTCAGCCAGACCCGCGTCCCGGGCAGCGCCGACTACTTCGTTGCCGAGCCGATCCTTCAGTGGTTCGGTGACATCGGAGAGCGCCGCGGCAGCACCGCCGACGAAGTGCGGACGACCTTCATCGTCACACCGCATCTGGGCTACGACCAGGGCGACGACCGCCTCCAGACCGAGTTGATCCAGCGGCGCATCCAGCTCATCGGGATCGTCAACGACTACTTCAGCAGGAGGACGGCCACGGAGCTGCAAGGCCCGGAGAACAGCCTCCGTGTGAAGCAGGAGCTGATTATGCAGATCAACCGTATCCTCAGGAGTGGACAGATCCGCGACATCGTCTTCGAGAGTTATCAGTTCCTGCCGTTCTGAGCGTTGGGCCGGTCGGACCGTGAGCGCGGCGTCGGAACAGTGACAGTGACGAAAGGGTTGCACAATTGTCTTTTCTGTGAGATTCTGAGAGCGGAGGGGAACTGATAGAATGACCGAAGTTCTATCCCAGGACGAAATCGACCAGTTACTCACGGCGATTTCTTCTGGCGACATGGACACCGACGAGATTCCTCAGCAGACCGACCAGCGGAAGATCAAGATCTATGACTTCAAGCGGCCGGACAAGTTTTCCAAGGAACAGTTACGCACGATCAACATGATGCACGAGACCTTCGCGCGTCTGACCACGACGAGTCTCAGCGCGCAGCTGCGTAGCCTCGTCCAGCTGCACGTCGCATCGGTCGATCAGCTCACCTATGAAGAGTTCATCCGTTCGATCCCGAACCCGACGACGCTCGCGGTCATCAACATGGACCCGCTCAAAGGGTCGGCGATCCTGGAGATCGATCCGGCGATCACGTCGAGCATCATCGACCGGCTCTTTGGCGGGCACGGTGAGGGCAGCAAGGTCAACCGCGAGCTCTCCGAGATCGAAACCTCGGTGATGGAAGGCATCATCGTCCGGGTGCTCGGCAGCATGCGCGAGGCGTGGAACCAGGTGATCGACCTGCGGCCGCGACTCGGGCAGATCGACACGAATCCTCAGTTCGCGCAGATCGTTCCGCCGACCGAAATGGTCGTCCTTGTCACGCTCGAGACGAAGGTCGGTGAGGTCGAGGGGATGATCAACTTCTGCATTCCCTATCTGACGATCGAACCGATCATAAGCAAGCTGAGCGCGCAGTACTGGTACTCCACCGTGCGCAGGGGTACGACAACGGAGAACCTCAATATCCTGCGTGAGAAACTGTCGACGGTTGCGGTGACGGTCGTCGCGGAGATCGGGCAGATGAACCTGACGGTTGGCGACGTGTTGAGTCTGCGTGCCGGCGATGTCATCAGGCTCCCCGACGTCCGTGTCAACGACCCGATGTCGCTCAATATCGGCAATCGACGGAAATTCCTCTGCAGACCCGGCCAGATCGGCAACAGGTACGCGGTCCAGATCGTGAAGCAGCTCGAAGACGTCGAGCACGAGGACTTCGAAGAGCTGGTTGCCGATGAAGGAGAATTAGCATGAGTGATGGCTCGCTCTCCCAGGATGAAATCGATGCGTTGCTGCAGGGTTCCGGTGGGATGGACTTCGATTCCGGTCCGACTATCTCCCCGCTCAACGATGCTCAGAAGCGGGACTTTGAGGCGCTCATTCGCGGCACGCTCGAAAGCCAGAAATCGAATCTGTCGATGCTCGTCAGCAATGAGGTGACGATCTCTCCACCGTCGCTCGAGATCGTCGATGCCGAACAGCTCGGGGGATCGCTACCGTCTAGACTCGTGCAGATCCGGATCGATCTGACCGAAGGCGCTCCGGGCCACCACAGTTACGTAATGGGCGACGAAGCCGCGATCGCGGTCGCCGGGCCGATGATGGGCATGGACGATGTCGACATCGACGACGCGTCGGTGAATGCTCTTCAGGAGGCGTTCAGCCAGATCTCCGGGCCGGTGATCACCGCTCTTGGGGATCGCTCCGGGGCTACGATCATGAACGCGCCGCCCACCGGTGTGCACGGCGGTCAGGAGTCGGTGAGCCTGCCCGATGGACCCTTCGTCAAGCTGACCTACGGTGTGACGATCGGCGACGGCACGCCGTTTGAGATCCACGAGTTATTCGACGCAGCGGTCGTGCGCGCCGCGCTCGGCGCCGCGCAGCCGGCGGCGCAGCCGGCCGCGGGTTCGGGCATGGGGTCGATGAATATGGGTGGTATGGCACAGGGTTTTGGCGCGCCTCAGACGGCTGCGGTGCAGGGTGGCTGGGGCGGGAATCCGAGCGTGCAGAGCGTTCAGTTTCCGAACCTGGGCCCCGCCGGTGTCTCCCAGGAGCAGGGCAACATCGGCCTCCTGATGGACGTCTACATGGAGATGACCGTCGAGCTCGGCCGTACACGGAAGCTGATCAAGGAAATCCTGGGTATGGGCGAGGGGACGATCATCGAGCTCGACAAGCTTGCGGGTGAGCCGGTGGACATCCTTGTCAACCACAAGTTGATCGCGAAGGGCGAAGTAGTCGTCATCGACGAAAACTTCGGCGTCCGCGTTACGGAAATCGTGTCGCCGGTCGAACGGATGAGCGGTATGCCGTAGGTTCGAGCCGGCTGTAGCCGGTTGCGTCCGGATCGCGGTTAACCGTTCCGCGATACCGGACATCGGTGCCAGAGGAATGGGAGCCTCTGGTGCCAACTGACGGGAGGGGCAGTTGAAGTATCTATTCCTGGCGACAGCGCTGCTGTTGCCCGCATTCGCGTTTGCGCAGACAACGCCATCCGAGTCCACGGTCGATGATCGCGGACCGGTTGAGTCTACCGATGCCACACCGGGCGCCCGGCGGGGGGTCGACGAAACGACGTTGCTGATCGGCGAGTCTCCGCAGGCCGGTCAGACCCAGCAGTCGCTTTCGCCGTTCGGGATCTGGGACCTCGTCCGCATGGTCGTCGTGCTCGGCTTCGTCGTCGCAATCATCTACCTTGTGTTTCACTTTCTCAAACGCGCCGGGCGCACGAGCACCGACGGCAGCGGCACCATCCGCGTGCTGTCGACGGAGTCGCTGCCGGGCAACCGGCAGGTCTACCTGGTCAAGGTCGGATCGCAGGTCTTTCTGCTCGGCGGCGGCGGCGATTCGGTCACGCTCCTGTCCGAGATCACGGATCAGCAGAGCGTGGACGCGCTGATACTGGCCGCTGCCGACGCCGCTCCGACGACCAGGAAGACGTTCGCGGAGATGGTTTCGGGATTCGTTCAGGGCAGCCAGGCCGGGACGCTCAACGTGCTACGTCAGCAGCGCGAACGGCTCCAGCGGTTGCGCTGATGCGGACGCATACGCGGGGGACGCATACGCGTCGGGGAGGCGGCATGAACGCACGGTACGTTCTGCTGATGGCATTCCTGGTCGGATCGACGGTGACCGCGGTTGCGCAGGTTGGTCCGGGGGGGGCGATCACTCCCGCCGGAGAGGAAGCGCTGCGCATCCCGTTCGTGAACCTCGAGATTCGTGAGCCGGCGAACAACCAGGAGGTGGCGCTGTCGCTGCAACTGCTTCTGCTGCTCGCGGTACTGACGCTCGCGCCATCGATCATCATCATCATGACAAGCTTTCTCCGGTTCGCGATCGTCTTCGACTTCGTCAAGCGCGCGCTATCGCTCCAGCAGGTGCCGCCCACGCAGGTTCTGATGGGGATAGCGCTGTTCATGACGCTCTTCGTGATGTGGCCGACCCTCACCGACATCTACGACAACGCATTCGTTCCGTTCTCGGAGGGCGAGATCGGGATAGAGGAGGCGTATCGCGAGTTCGAAGCGCCGATGAGGCTGTTCATGTACCGGCAGATGGCTGCGAACCCGGATCCGATCCGTCTGTTCATGCGCATGGGCAATATGCCCGCGCCCGCGACGTTCGCCGACGTGCCTACGCAGGCGCTCATTCCCGCATTCATTCTCCACGAGCTGACCGTCGCGTTCAAGATCGGGATCCTGCTGTTCATCCCGTTCATCATAATAGACATGGTGGTTGCGTCGACCCTGATGTCGATGGGCATGATCATGCTGCCGCCGATCATGATCTCCCTGCCGTTCAAACTCATCCTGTTCGTGCTGATCGACGGGTGGACGCTTCTGACGCAGCAGCTCGTTGCGAGCTTTGGAGGCTTCTGATGACGTTCGGGTTTGCCATCGAAGTCGTACGAACCTCGATCTTCTACATCCTGATCGTATCGGCACCGGCGCTGGTTACCGGGCTCGTTGTCGGACTTGTGGTGTCGATCGTCCAGGCGACGACGTCGATCCAGGAGCAGACGCTCACCTTCGTCCCGAAGATTGCCGCGATCCTGATCTCAATCTTCGTGATGGGTCCGTGGATGATCCGGGTGCTGATCCAGTTCACCGAAAGCCTGTTCAGCAGGATTCCGGGTATGGTGGGTTGACGATGCAGTTCGACGGCGCGGTGATGAGCGTACAACTGTTTTTCCTGCTCTTCGTCCGTGTCTTCGCGATGCAGCAGTTCGCGCCGCTGCTCAGTTCAGGATCGATCCCGGGTGTTGCCAAGATCGCGCTCGCGCTGCTGTCGGCGTCGCTCGTGCTGCCGATGGTCCAGGCGTCGGGGTATGCAATCCCCGAGTCCGGAATCGAGTATGCGCTCCTCGCGGTTGGCGAAGCGCTGATCGGTATCATCATGGGGTTCATGCTCGCGATCGTCTACGCGGCGTTTCAGACCGCAGGCCAGTTCTTCAGCCTCCAGATGGGTTTTGGCGCGAGCCAGGTGTTCGATCCGTTAGCGCAGATCGAGATCCCGCTTCTAGGCCAGTTCCTGAACATTGTCGCGATGCTCGTATTCGTGTTCACCGCCGGGTTTCAGAAGATCTTCCTGTCGGGTGTCTACCTGTCGTTTCGTTCGGTGCGCGCGATCGATCTGGTGCTGCTGCGCGAGGACATCCTGGTCGCCATGCTGCGCAGCCTCAGCGGCCTCTTTGAGAGCGCGCTGCTTGTGTCGTTTCCGATTCTGGGGACCCTGCTTCTAGTGCAGGTCGTGATGGGGTTGCTCGCGAAAGCCGCGCCGCAGATGAACCTTCTGATGCTCGGCTTCCCGATCTCGATCACTGTTTCGTTCGTCATGCTCCTCATCAGTATTCCGTTCCTGATGGCGTCGTTCGACCGGATCATCGACATCGGCTTCCAGCAGCTGATCGACTTTTTCCGCGGTGCCGCGGAGGTGAGGCCGTGACCGGCGCGATCGGGTGGCTGCATACCCTATGCTTCGGTCGTGCAGAGCCGCTTACTTTCGGCGGGACCGCGCGCGGTACAGATGCGTACCTCGCGATCGACCTGCAGTGGTTCGCCGCGGAGGACGAAGGCAGAACCGAGGACGCGACCGAGCACAAGATTCGCAAGGCCCGCGAAGAGGGAAAGGTTGCCAAGAGCCAGGATGTGACCGGCTCGGTTGTGCTTCTGTTCTGCTCCGTGGCGTTGCTGATCGTCGGGCGCGGTGTGCTGGTCGGGTCGATGGAGATGCTGTCGTACTTCATCGCGCAGTCGACACAGATCGATGTGACAAGCGACGCCGGGGTCGTCGGACAGGCGTTCTACGCGTACCTGATCCAGCTCACGCTCCCGATCGCGCTTGTCGCGTTCGCAGCAGCGATCCTGGGGAACGTGCTCCAGGTCGGGTTCCTGTTCACGACCAAGACGATAACGCCCGACCTGAAGCGGATCACGCCGAACTTTGCCAAGTTCTTCCAGCGCGCCTTCATGAGCACCGAGGCGGCGTTCAACTTTGCGAAGTCGATCGGTAAGGTCGTGCTTATCGCGGTGCTCGGAATCGTCAACGTCGCGTTGCGGATCAACGAGATCGCGGCGATGATCAGCCTGCCGCTCCTGCAGTCGTTCTCGCTCATCGCCGACATCGCGTTCAACATGCTGCTCCAGTCGGCGATCCTGCTGCTCGTGCTGTCGATCTTCGACTACATGTTCCAGAGACGGCAACACCTTGAATCGCTGAAGATGACACGGCAGGAGGTCAAGGAGGAGCGAAAAACCTACGAAGGCGATCCGCTGATCAAGAGCCGCATGCGCCAACGGATGCAGGAACTGCTGACCCGCAATATGCTGCAGACCGTTCCTCAGGCCGATGTCGTGATCACAAACCCGACGCACTACGCGGTCGCGCTGAAGTACGACCGCCTCACGATGGACGCGCCGACCGTGGTCGCGAAGGGCCAGGACAATATGGCGCTTCGCATTCGTGAGATCGCCGGCGAGCATGGTGTAGCGCTGGTCGAGAACAAACCGCTTGCGCGCGCGCTGCACGCGGAGGTCGAAATCGGACAGTCGATTCCCGAAAAGTTCTACGAGGCGGTGGTGATCGTGCTGAAGCAGGTCTACCGGTTGACCGGTCAGAAGGTTGGAGGCGTGTATGGCTGATTTCCCATCGGTGCTCGGCGGCGCGTTCGCCCGTCAGCGCAGCGACGTGCTGGTCGCCGTCGGCGTGATCGTCGTCGTGATGATGCTGATCATCCCGCTGCCGACTGTGCTTCTGGACGGGTTCATGGCGATCAACATCGTCCTGAGCCTGCTGATCATTCTCATCGTCCTCTACACGCGCAACGCGCTCGAGTTCAGTGTCTTCCCGACGCTGTTGCTGGTGTCGACCGTGTTCGGACTCGCGCTCAACGTATCCTCGACTCGGTTGATCCTCGCTCAGGGTACTGAGTTCAAGGGTCGGATTGTGATCGCATTCGGGAACTTCGTCGTCGGCACCACCGGCGCCGAAGGCCTGGTGATCGGTATCATCATCTTCATCGTTCTGATCGCTGTGCAGTTCATCGTGATCACGAAGGGCGCGACGCGGGTTGCGGAAGTCGCGGCCAGGTTCACCCTCGACGCTCTTCCCGGCAAGCAGATGGCGATCGAAGCCGAGTATAACTCGGGCGCCCTGACCGAAGAGGAGGCAGCCCGTCGGAAGAACGAACTCGAGCGCGAGGTCGACTTCTACGGAGCGATGGACGGTGCGAGCAAGTTCGTCAGCGGCAACGTGAAGGTGGGCCTCCTGATCACCGTCGTGAACATAGTCGGCGGCATCATCGTCGGCGTCACGCTGCACGGAGAGTCTCTGGGACAGGCGAGCGAAACCTACATCCGGTTCGCGGTTGGAGACGGTCTGGTGACGCAGTTCCCGGCACTCCTGATATCGACCGCGACCGGCATCATCGTCACGCGGGCGATCTCCGACGGATCGTTCGGCGAGGACCTCACGAAGCAGTTTTCGGTGCAGAGCAGGATCTACTGGATCGTCGCGGTGTTCCTGTTTGTGCTGTCGTTCCTTCCCGGATTCCCGTGGTACGTGCTGCTGCCGATGAGCGGTCTGAGCGGCTATCTGGCGTACCGGCTCGGGAAGAAGCAGGCCGCCGAGCAGGCCGAAGCCGAGCAGGCCGAGACGGACCGGACACCGGAAGCCGCCCCGGAGGCGGCGACCGTGGCACCGCTCGACCCCCTGAGCCTTGAGCTCGGCTACGGGTTGGTGCCACTCGTCGATCGAGACAAGGGTGCAGAACTCCTGGATCGGGTGACCCGGATCCGACGCGAAATGGCGCTCGATCTGGGTCTGGTCGTTCCGCGAATCCGGATCATCGACAACATGCGGCTCGAACCGAGCGAGTACAGCTTCAAGATCCGCGGCACCGAGGTCGGGCGTGGCACGACCTTTGTGATCCGGTTGCCGCTGGCTACCGGGAATGGAAATATAAAGCAGGAAGCGTCATGAGTTCCGACAAGTTCGGGCAGGTGGAAA
>SKVA01000402.1 GCA_007129695.1 Spirochaetaceae bacterium
CGTCCGATCGCGAGTAGTAGTGGTCCTCAAGGAAGATCCCGACTCCCGGCTGCGCAGACAGGTTCTCCCCGGAGAACGAGTACGCCGGAAACGGCGGATGGTCGGTATGGATGAACCAGTCGGGGTGTTCGATCACCCATCGCCCATCGATCCCGACGTGGTTCGGTACCATGTCGCTCGCGACCCGGATTCCGCGCGCGCGGCAGCGAGTCCGCAGGTTTTCGAGCGCGGGCCAGCCGCCGAGCTCGTCGGCGATCTCGTAGTCGTACAGCGCGTATGCCGATGCCTCGGCGTCGTGGTTACCCATGATGTTCTTGATCCGTCGTGACGCGCTGCTGCGCTGCCACAACCCGATCAGCCACAGTCCGTTCATGCCCCACGACGCGAGACGGTCCAGCTCCTCATCGGGAATCTGGTCGAGCCGCCGGATGTCGCGCGCGTGCTGCTTGCTCAGCTGGTCGAGCCAGACCAGCGCGCTCTTTGCCATGATCACGACTTCGGGCATCCAGTCACGGTCGGGAGAGAAGCCCTCCGGCTCGCCGTCGACGTCGTCGTCGACGGCGAAGCTGTAGACGTGGGTCGGTCCGGGACCGCCGAATCGCTGGGTGCTCTCTTCGCGAATGAGATCGACGCCGCGCAACAGCCGCGACAGGTAGTCGCCCATCAGCGAGCCCCACCGCTCGCGAATGAACCGCAGCTGCTGCTCGATGCTGTCGGGATGGCGTCGTGCCGGTTCCCGGAGCAGGTCGATGAGCGACAACCGGTCGGGACCAAACGGAGGCCGGGTACGGAAGAAGTCCGACAGTGCGTCGATCACCTCGCCGTAACGGGTCGCCTCCTGCAGGTCGCTATCGTCAAAGAGCTCGACGAACGGAGAGAACGCCGGGTTGTCGTTTTCCAGCCAGAGCATCATCATCTCTTCCAGAACGACTTCGCGTGCGGGGCGTTCGTCGATCAGACCGTCGTAGAACTCGTCGAGCGTGCGCTCACCGCGGTAGACCGGCGTAGGCGGGAACGTCTCGGCGAACCGGTCCATGCAGGAATCGAGTCGATCACGTCCGATCGATTCAGCGAGCGCGTCGTACGCTTCGCCCATCGCCCGGATCCCGTGTTCCTCCCGGTAGAGATCCACAACGTGGTGCATGACCTCGTCGATGAGGCCCATCGCGTGGAGCTCGCCCGACCGGATCGCGGATGCAGGGTTGTGGACCAGGTCGCGGCGCTGGTTCATCTCGTGCGCGAGTCGCCTGGTCGCCGCAAGGTCTGCAAGGATCACATTGCCGCTGATCGCGAACAGCGACTCGCGCAGTCCGTACCGCTCGCGAGCGTCGCGACGGACGTGAAACTCGCGCATGAACCGGTAGTAGTTCGTGTCGTTCTTCATCACATCTTCCTTCGAGCAGTCGCCAGGGCATGGACCGCGCCGGTGAGCTCGTCGTTTGCCAGGAGCTCCTCTATCGTGTGGTTGGCCCGGTACCCCCAGTTGAAATCGGAGAGCGTGCCCGGCACGTTCACCCGCTCGGCCTCCGGCTCGTCCATCGTCATGCCGGCGACCAGCGCGAACAGATCCTGGAGCTGGACCACACAGATCCTGGATGAGCCCTCAAACAGAGCCCCCAGGATTGCCCGTGCCGTTTCCGGCGTATAGTCGGACGGTGCCGTCGCGTCCAGACCGAGTGTCCGCCAGAACGCGTCACGATCCGTTTCTGAGAGCCACCACTCACGCAGCGTGCTGGTGTCGTGCACCGACGGCGCGCAAACGGTAAGCGGCGGGTAGTCGGCCGGTGATATGTAGGGTTGGCCGCCTTCGGTCCAGCGTCGTGTCCACCGCGGGATCCTGAGCCCAAGGATCCCCAGGTCGGACAGCACGTCGGGGACGCAGTCGGGGATTGCACCCAGGTCCTCCGCGCATGCGAGCATCCCGGTGGTGTCCTGCATGAACCCGAGCAGTTTCCGGGCCTGCGCTTCCCACGCAGCGGTCGATTCCTCCATCAGGTCGCGCGCCAGGCGTGCGACGCCGGCCCGCTCATCGTCATTGAGCGCTCGAAAGCGCGAGCAGTCGCCGAAGCACCACGTCGGGACGTAACCGTCGGCCCCAACGCTGATGAGCGCGCGGTCGCGGTAGTGATGGGCAAGGCGCGTCTTGGCGTGATCGCTCACCGGAAGTCGCGCGATGTCGCGTTCGCCCCGAATCGACTCGGCGAACAGGTAGAGGTCCTCTCCATCGATCTGAACGAGCGCTTCGCGCCTGACCGCTTCGGCCTCGTCCCCGAAGTCCCCGACGAGCGTTGATCCCGAAAGATGCGGCTCCGCGAGCCAGCGAACGCGTCCGCAGTCCATTCCGTACTCGGCGAGCCGCTTCAGATCTGCGCTCACCCCCGGCACGAACCGACCGAGCGCACCCGTATCGTTCGTGACCGCAACGCCCCAGATCCGGAAGAACCCGAGTACATGGTCGATCCTGTACGCCGCGTAGAACCTATCGGCGGCGATCAGTCGATCGCGCCACCATCGGTAGTCGTCGCGCTCGAGCGCGTTCCAGTCGTACGTGGGCAGGCCCCAGTTCTGGCCAAGAGGGTTCCCACCGTCGGGCGGCGCGCCCGCGCGCAGCTCATCGCTGAAGTAGTCGCGATGCGCCCAGAAGTCTGCGCTGTCGTCGTTGACCATGATCGGGATATCGCCCTTCAGCAGCACACCCTGCACGGCGACCGCGTCGGCGGCGGCGGCGAACTGCTCGTGCAGCCGCATCTGAAGCCATCCGTAATAGAGCAGATCACGGCGTCGCGCCGGATCGTCGAAGAGCGCGCGAATGGAGTCGGCGTCAGGATGCTCCCATCCCGCCCACTCGCGCCACGATGCACCGGCGTGTTCGATCTTGAGCGTCTTGAACGCGGCGTACTCGGCGATCCAGAGTCTGTCGTCAAAGAAGCGCTGTGAGGCATCGACGATCGCGCGTGCCGGGGGCGTACCCGCGTCGGCGAGCTCGAAAACCTCGTACCAGATGCACCGCAGTACCGCCCGCTTCGCGTCCATGTACGGCCCGTACCGTAGCCGCCGATCGTTCGCGTGGCGGTCGCGAAGCGTGTTGAGCCGTTGCTCGACGTCGGTCCGCGCTCGGGCGCGCAGCAGCTCGATCTCCGGCAGATCCGCGACTCTCAGGTAGAGCGGGTGAAGCGCGAATGCGCTGAGCGCGCTGTACGGCGACGCCTGCCAGCCGGTGTCGTTGACCGGGAGGATCTGAATCATGTCGAGGCCGGTCGCGACGCACCACTGCGCCAACGCAGGTAGATCGGCAAACTCACCCGACCCGATCGTAGACGCGGTCCGAAGCGCCGAAAGCGGTACGAGTACGCCGGAAAGCGGTCTGTCGGGCGTCGCGAAGGTCATGTCCGGCCTCTGAGCACTGGCTGTTCCTCTCTATTGAGCATACTCATTTTTCCGTGGATCAGTAACCGGAGGCCTGGCCGTCGCCCCGGGGGTCGCTGCCGGCCAGCAGGATCCCTTCTTCGCCGAACGCGATGACCTGCCCCAGGCCGAATCCGGCGCGTTCGGGGCCCGAGACCCGCTCCACCGTGTGGCCCCGCGCCTCAAGACCCGCGATCAGCTCGTCCTCCATCGACTCTTCTACCAGGACCACCCCCTCCGGATCGCCGTCGCGCAGCTGCCAGCGCGGCCGGTCGAGCGCGCTCTGCGGGTCGACTCCGTCATCGACCATCGACGCGACCACCTGCAGGTGCCCCTGCGGCTGCATCATGCCTCCCATAACGCCGAACACCGCCGCGGCGTCGAGTGGCGGTTTGCCGCCCGAACCCCGCGTGAGCAGGCCAGGGATGATCGTGTGATACGGACGTTTGAGCGGTGCGATGCAGTTCGGGTGGGCGGGATCGAGCCTGAATCCACGACCCCTGTTCTGCAGCGTGAATCCGCATCCGCGCGGAACGATTCCTGTGCCGAACCCCGTGTAGTTGCTGTTGATGAACGAGCACGCATTGCCGTCGGCATCGACCACGCAGAAGTAGACCGTGTCCCGGCCGACACTACCGACCGCCGATCCCGGCCCGACTGCCTCCATTCGCGATCCGGGGCAGATGGAAGCGGCGCGTCGCGCCGCGTACACCGGGTCCAGAAGCTCGTTGACCGGCACCGACGTGTGCGCGGGATCGGCGATGTGTGCCGCTCCGTCGGCAAACCCGATGCGCATCGCCTCAACCTGCGCGTGCATCAGGGTGACGCGATCGGCGCCGGGGTTCAAGCGCCGGAACGCCGCGTAGACGCCAATCGCGATGAGCGCCGCCACGCCCTGTCCGTTCGGCGGACACTCCCAGACGCGGTAGTCGCCGTACGCGACGCTGATCGGATCGACCCACTCCCCCCGGTGCTCGGCCAGGTCGTCGGTCGTCATCACGCCACCCTCGTGCGTTACTTCCTCTACGATCCGCTCGGCGATCCAGCCGTGGTAGAACCGGTCGCGACCGACACGCGGGTCGTCGGTCGCAAGCTCTTCCAGCACCGACGCCAAGCCCGGGTTGCGAAAACGGCGTCCGACGGTGGGTGCGATCCCGTCGATCAGGAGCTCGCTGCCGTACCTGACCGCCGACAACTGCCTTTCGGCGCCCGACTTCCACCAGCGGGCGGTCATCGGCGCGACGGAGAACCCTTCGCGTGCCAGCGAGATCGCCGGCTCAAGCACGCGCCGCATCGGCAGCCGGCCGTACCGCGACTGGACCGCTGCCCACGCGTCGGCGGCACCGGGAACGGTGACCGTGTGCGCGTGGAAGGGCGGCAGCGCTCCGTCGACCGCCGCCGACATCGCGACGTCGAGCGTCAACGCGCGTGGCGCGCGCCCCGATCCGTTGTACGCGCCGACGATGCCCTCATCGGCTGCAAGATAGAGGCAGAACGCGTCTCCGCCGAGTCCCGTCGAGCACGGCTGCGTGACCTGCAGCGCCGCGGCGACCGCGACCGCAGCGTCGGCAGCGCTGCCTCCCGCGCGCAGCACGTCCAGGCCTGCTTCCGTTGCAAGCGGCTGGCTGCTGGCGACCGCCGCGCGTGACGCGAGCACGACCGAACGGCGGCCGGCGAACCGAAGGTTTTCTGTAGCGTCGAGTTTCATGCCTATCTCTCCCCGTACGGTCTGATCTACAGGCGACTATACTACGGTGCCCGCCTCGTGTAGGATACACCCCCAAGTGAAGGTCCTATTCGTTGCAGCCGTATGGCTGATCGTCGCTCCGTTGTACGGAGCCGTTTCCCAGTACGCAGGCGGCCCTCAGCAGCTCCCCGATGGAGCAGTCGTTGTCAGGGTCAATCTGCGTGGCCATCTTGAGCGGTCGCCCGACTCCGCGATCACGTGGTCCCCGGTAGTGGGCCTTCCGGTGCGGGTGCTTCCCGCTTACCGCGCCGGTGAACCGCTTCCCGTCACCGCAGTCGCGACCCAGCCTCCCGGTGCCGATCGTCCGAACGATCGCATGGCGGTTGCGCTCTCTCCCGGTGTCAAACGCGTTGGCAGAATCGTCGCGCTCGACGGAGCGCCTACCCTGGCCGCGACAGGCACCAGGCTCCACGTCAGCCGCGACGGACTGTCGACCTGGGACGAAGTCGATCTGACTACGGTGATAAACCAGTCGACTTACATCACCGCGATCGCGATCGACCACGCCGACGCGGCGCACTGGGTGATCGGTACCTCGTATAACGGGATGTACCGCACGCGCGACGCCGGGGCGACCTGGCGAGAGCTCACCTCCGATCGGTCGCTCTGGCCGAGCTTCCTTGGCGCCGGGTTCTTCGAGGAAGTAGCCGGGCTCTGGTTCACGACCGACGGGTCGGTCGTTGTCCAGTCGGGCTTCGGGCAGGGACTTCTGATGATACACGCCCAGGACGGCACGGCACCGCCAATCGGGGGCGGCGCCACCGCCCGACCGCGCGTGGAGCGGCTCGGGCTCGCCGCGGATGGGCCGACGTCACTGCACGTGTTCGCGCGCGTTGTCGGCGAGACTTCATCGATCGGCGCGCCCGTGATTCAGAGGATGACCGCACGACCCGACGACGACGCGCGCACGCGGCGACTGGCCGCGGCTGCCGACCGAACCGGCATCTACCTGGCGGCGCACAACGCCGCGCCCGACCGGTTGCCCGCGTACTTCGCGCTGATGGAGCGCTTCGGGTACGACAGCATCGTCGTCGACGTCAAGGACGACGTGGGGCAGATCATGTACGACACGCGCCTTCCTGCGCCGCGCGCAGCCGGCGCGGTAGTACCGGTGCTCGACCTACCGCGCTTCGTGGCCGCGGCGCACGCGCGGGGGATCTACGTGATCGCGCGGATCGTGGTCTTCAAGGATCACCGGCTCGCAGCGTACGACGGCTACCGCTACTCGCTATGGGATTCCCGGCACAATCGGCCGTGGGCGGTCTACCGCACGATCACCGACGCCGAAACCGGCGAGCGGCGCGCGATCGCGGTCGAACGATGGGTCGACCCGTACCTTCCGGAGGTGTGGGACTACAACGTCGCGATCGCCGAGGAAGTGGTCTCGCTTGGCGTCGACGAGGTTCAGTTCGACTACATTCGCTTCCCGTCGGACGGCATCGTCGCCGACGTCGTGAGCCGGTACGCGGTAGCCGGCGCCGACCGGGTGCAGGCGCTCGAAGGGTTTCTTGCGGAAGCCCGCCGCAGGCTCGATGTACCGATCAGCATCGACCTGTTCGGATTCAACGCGTGGTCGCGGATGCGCTACCTGGGGCAGGACATGGTCCGGCTCTCCGACTACGTCGACGTTGTCAGCCCGATGTTCTACCCGTCACACTTCGTGCGGAGCTTCCTGCCGCAGTTCAGTTATATGGACCGCTCGTTCGTGATCTACGATCTGGGGACGCGCCGATCGCGCGTGCTCGGCGCGGACGGCGTGCTCATCCGCCCGTACCTCCAGGCGTTCCTGATCGGACCGGAGCTTCAGTTCGAGCGCCCCGTGTTCGAGCGCTATCTGCAGCTCCAGAAAGACGCGAGCATCGCAGGCGGCGCGAGCGGATTCACGCTCTGGAACGCGAGCGGCCGCTACTACATGCTCCCGCCCGCCGAGTAGGCGGGCGCCGCGGTTTCCGCGGGCGTGGTAGGATTACCCCGGCCGTGGTAGGATAGCGCATGCACCCCGTTCACGCATGGGCTCGGTCGGTACTCGACGCGGTTGAGGTTGTCTTCTTCGGCAAGCGCTCGGTGATCGAGCGCTTGCTCGTCGCGCTCCTGTGCCGCGGCCATGTGCTCCTGGAGGACGTCCCCGGGATGGGCAAGACGATCCTCGCGCGCGCGCTCGCGGCGGCGCTCGGTGGTGAGTTTTCGCGGATCCAGTGCACGCCCGACCTCCTGCCGGCCGACATCCTGGGGGTGAGCGTCTACAACCCCAGCAACGGGACGTTCACGTTTCGCGAGGGTCCGATCATGGCGAACATCGTGCTGGTCGACGAGATTAACCGTGCGACGCCGCGCACGCAGTCGGCGCTGCTCGAAGCGACCGGCGAAGGCCAGGTCAGCATCGAAGGCAAGCGGCGCGAGTTGCCCGACCCGTTCTTCCTGATCGCGACCGAAAACCCGGTCGAGTTCGAGGGCACCTTTCCGCTTCCGGAGGCGCAGCAGGACCGGTTCCTGCTCGCGATGGACATCGGGTACGCCGATCGAGCGGTCGAACAGCGGATCGTCGAAAGCCAGCGACGGCTGACGCATCCGGTCAACGACGTGACGCCGGTCACGCAGATCGACGCGGTCCGCGATCTGCAGGAGCAGGTTGTCGCGGTGCACGTCGATCAGAGCATCCTTGACTACATAAGCGCGCTCGTGGAGGCCAGCCGCTCCAACCCGAACGTCCGCATCGGGGTGAGCCCGCGCGGGACGCTCGCGCTCTACAAGTCGGCGCAGGCGCTCGCCGCGATCCGTGGCCGCGACTACGTGATCCCGGAGGATGTGAGGGAGCTGTGCGCGGCTGTCTTCACGAAACGGTTGATCCTGGCGAATCAGGCGAGCATTCGGGGAATCACGAGCGACGCGATCGTCGCGTCGATCCTGGAGTCGGTCCCGACGCCCGTCGTCCCCGAGTAGCGATGCGCCGGACCGCCGTTGCGATCGTCATCACCGGACTCTTTCTGTTTCTCTTTTTCCCGAGCTACATGGTCCAATGGATCGGGCTGGTCGCCGTGCTCCTGGTTGCCGTCGCGTGGGGCTACACACGCGTTGTGGACCTGGGGCTCGTGATCGAGCGCACCGACGATCGGCTGCGCGCGTACAAGCACCAGATCGTCACGGTTCGCCTGCGGATCAGAAACCGAAGCATCCTTCCGATCCCGCACCTGATGGTAACCGACAATCCGGGAAGCCTCTACACCGGCCATCGGAACCACCGGTTGCTCAGCATGCGCGCGGGGGAGCGCAGCGACCTGGTCTACGATATCCAGGCGATGAACCGCGGTGCGTACCGGATCGGCCCGGTGGACATCCGTTTCTCCGATCCGTTCGGGTTCTTCCCCGTCTCCCGGATCGTCGAAACGGAGGCGCGGCTGATCGTCTACCCTCGCGTCTACCCGGTCGATATCGCGTTCCACCACGGCGTTCCGGCCGGGAGTATCACCGCGGCCAGCCGCATCTACGAAGACCCGACGCGCTACCGCGCGGTTCGCGAGTACGTTTCCGGCGATGAGCTGCGTCGCGTGAACTGGAAAGCGAGCGCGCGTCTGGGCACGCTCCACTCGACCGAGTGGCTACCGACGATCAACACGCCGGTGCTGATCCTGCTCGCGCTCGGCGTGCACGACTACGAACAGCGCAACCGCTACGCGCACTCAGAGCGGACGATCGATGCGGCGGCGAGCGTCGTGCAGTACCTGGCCGAACGCAAACAGGAGATCGGTTTCATCACAACCGGTCGCATCCGCGGTGCCGTCGATGGGGTTTTGCCGACCGTGCGCGTCGCGAGCGGAATCGCGCACGCGGTGGCGATCCTGGAACTCCTGGCCGAGCTCGATCTCAACCAGGACCAGGTAAGCGTTGTCGATCGGCTGCTCGAACGCGGGCGGCTGTCGCCGGGCACCCGCGTGTTCTACATGGGACCGGCGCTCGACGAAGATGCGCTGTCACGGTTGCTGATGGCCGTTCGAAATCCATCGCTGCTGCGTCTCTACTACACCGCGCAGGGCGTCCAGGAGCCGGCGACCGCCCGACCCGACGGAGTGCGCCGACTCACCATAACGGAGACCGGGGATGAGCTCTTCACGCTTTAGGCCCGAACTCTATCGGACGCTCGTCCATCCGCTGATGAGCGTGTCGGTCTCTGTGACTGCGGTTCTCGCGTCGCTGTGGCTCGCGTCGGCTATCGTCGGGCTCGCTTCGCCCGGGGTCGGCGTGATCGTCGTGGTGCTCCTTGCCGCACTCGTCGAAGCGACCGTTGGCAATCTCCTCTACCGCGAGCGCGCGGGAATCGCGAACCGTGTGCGCGAACTGATCATCTACTTGCTTGTCGTCTATCTTTTCGCGTCTCTGTGGCGCCCGGGCCCGCTGTCGGGGCGGTTCGAGCCGGCACTCGCGCAGATCGTTCCGGTCGCCGCCGCGGGCTTCGCGTGGCTGATCGCGTTCGTGTTCCACA
>SKVA01000369.1 GCA_007129695.1 Spirochaetaceae bacterium
AGATCCTGCGCTACGCCGCCGAGCTCCGGAAGGATGGCGCGATCACGTGGCTACGTCCCGACAGCAAGAGCCAGGTCACCGTCGCGTACCAGAACGGCAAGCCCGCGCACATCGACGCGGTCGTCGTCAGCCACCAGCACGACGACAACGTCGGTTACGATGAGATCAAGTCAACCGTGATCGAAAAGATCGTCAAGCCGGTGATCGGCCCGACCGGACTCCTCTCCGACAAGACGCAGTACTACGTGAATCCGACCGGCCGCTTCGTCATCGGCGGACCGCACGGCGACGCCGGGCTCACCGGCCGGAAGATCATCGTCGACACGTACGGTGGGATGGGCCGGCACGGAGGCGGCGCGTTCAGCGGCAAGGATCCGTCGAAGGTCGACCGCAGCGCCGCGTACATGGCGCGCTACGTCGCGAAGAACGTCGTCGCGGCGGGCCTGGCGAAGCGGTGCGAAATCGAGCTCGCGTACGCGATCGGCGTACCGTTTCCGATCAGCGTCACCGTCGATACGTTTGGCAGCGGCACCGCGCCGGAGGACAAGATCTCAGCCGCGATTCAGAAGGTCTTCGATCTGAGCCCCGCCGGCATTATAAGGACGCTCGACCTCAAGCGTCCGATCTACCAGAACACGACGAACTACGGGCACTTCGGCCGCGAAGGCTTTCCGTGGGAGACGACCGACAAGGTGGCCGCGCTCCAGAAGGAGATCGGGTAGGGCGCGCCGCGTTATGCGACCGATGCAGAGCGTCCACGCGATCGAGGAACTCCTCCCGTCGCTGGTGCGGATAGCGATCGACGCGGGTGGAGTCATCCGCGAGGTGTACGACAGCGACGACTTCCAGACCGAGCGCAAGGCGGACAACTCGCCGCTCACGCTCGCAGATACTCGCGCGCACCGCGTGATCGACTCGGGCCTGTGCGCGCTGACCCCCGACCTGCCGGTCCTCAGCGAAGAGGGGCGACTGGCGCCCTACGCGGAGCGGCGCGACTGGCACGAGTTCTGGATGGTCGACCCACTGGACGGCACGAAGGAGTTCATCCGGCGCACCGACGAGTTCACGGTCAACATCGCGCTGATCCAGCACGCCGAGCCGGTCTGCGGCGTCGTCTACGCGCCGATCCCCCGGATCGTCTGGGCCGGCATCGTCGGTGTGGGCGCGTGGAAGATGGCGGTGGGTGATGCCGCCCGCTACGACGTCGCAGCGGCCGGTACTCCGATCCGCGTTGCGTCGCGCGACGACAGTTCGATTCGCGTGGTCGCGAGCCGGACGCACATGAACGCAGAGACGCGGGAGTTCATCGACCGAATCCAGGACGACTTCGATACGGTCGACCTGCTGAACGCGGGCAGCTCGCTCAAGCTCTGCCTGGTCGCGGAAGGCAAGGCCGATATCTACCCGCGGCACGCGCCGACGAGCGAGTGGGACACCGCGGCCGGTCACGCGGTGATCCGCGCCGCCGGCGGTGAGATCTATCAGGCGGGGCCGGATGCCGAGTTCGTAGAATCCGCCTTGGGCGGGGGTGAACCAACCGTCGTGGGCGGGTCGCCCGCGCCGCTTCGGTACAACAAAGAGAACCTGCTCAATCCCTGGTTCGTAGTCCGCGCGTGGTAGCGGCGACAGGAGCGCTCATGGTATACGGAATCGGAAACCCGCTCATCGACGTCGTGATCCGCGTCGACGACGACGACCTTGCCCGGCTTGGACTGGACAAGGGTATCATGCATCTGGTCGATGAGGCGCGACAGGCCCAGATACTGGAGACGCTCTCGGGTCGCGAGCGGACTCTGCGGCCCGGCGGGTCGGCGCCGAACACGCTGCTGGCGCTCGCCGGGCTGGGCGTGGAGGCGGTGATCTCCGGAAAGATCGGCAACGACGACTTCGGCAGGTCGTACAACGATCAGGTCGCCGAGTACGGGATCACGTCGCGGCTGGTCATGGGCGACGGGGTGACGGGGTCGAGCGTGATCCTGGTGACGCCCGACGGCGAGCGCACGATGAACACGCATCTGGGAATGTGCCAGCGTTTCACGCGCGCCGATCTGGATGAGTCGCTTCTGGAGCGCGCCGACTTCCTCTACTTCACCGGCTACATGTGGGACACGGAGGCACAGAAGGACGCGATCCTCCGCGCGATGGAGGTCTGCTTGGCGACCGGAGCGCAGGTCGTCTTCGACGTCGCCGATCCTTTCGCGGTCGAGCGATACCGCGACGACTTCCTGAACTTGATCGAGCACCGGGTCGACGTCGTGTTCGCGAATCGGCGCGAGGCGCAGATCCTCTACGGCTGCGCCGACGGCCATTCGCCCTGCGAGTCTGCTGCGTTGCTCGGTCGCCACGTCCGCATCGCGGTGTTGAAGGCCGGGAAGGACGGAAGCTACACCGCGCACGATGGTGTGGTCGACCACACCCCCGGCCGTCCGCTCCCGGTTATCGACACGACCGGCGCGGGCGACATGTTTGCGGCGGGCTTTCTGGCGGGACTTGCGACCAACCGGTCACCGGCCGAGTGCGCGCGGATGGCGGGACTCCTGGCCGAAGAGGTCATCGGACAGATCGGCGCGCAGTTCCCGGTGGCGCGGATCCGCGTGCTCGAGACCGAGCTGTTCAGCTGACCGTGTCGTACCGCCTTTCGCACCTGGACGAACTTGAAGCCGAAGCGATCTACGTGATCCGCGAAGCGTACGCACAGCTCGAACGACCGGTGCTCCTGTTCAGCGGTGGCAAGGACTCGATCGTGCTGGCGACGCTCGCCGCGCGCGCCTTTCATCCGGGGCCGGTTCCCTTTCCGTTCCTTCACATCGACACCGGCCACAACTTCGAAGAGACGATCGCGTTCCGTGATCGCTTCTGCGGTTCAGGCGCGCTTGGGGTGAGGCTGATCGTCCGTACGGTAGAGGCGAGCATCGCCGACGGTCGCGTTCGCGAGCCGGCGGGCAGCGCGCGCCACCCCGGCCCCGGGTCGCGTAACGCGCTCCAGACGGTGACGCTCCTGGACGCGATCCGCGAGTTTCGCTTCGACGGGGCGCTCGGCGGTGCGCGTCGTGACGAGGAGAAGGCGCGAGCAAAGGAGCGTTTCTTCAGCTTCCGCGACTCGCACGGACAGTGGGACCCGCGAAATCAGCGACCGGAGCTCTGGATGACGTTCAACGCGCAGAAGAGTCCCGGCGAGCATATCCGCGTCTTCCCGCTCTCCAACTGGACCGAGCTGGACATCTGGCGCTACATCGAGCGCGAGCAGATCGAGCTGCCGCGTCTCTACTTCAGCCACCGGCGGAAGACCATCGTCCGCGACGGCGTGATCCTGGCGGTGTGCGATGCGGTTGTACCTGCTCCCGGTGAGCAGGTCGTGGAGAGGTCGGTGCGCTTCCGTACGATCGGTGACACGACGTGTACCGGTGCGACCGACAGCGACGGCATCGCTACCGTTGCGGACATCGTCGGCGAACTGCGCACGACGCGGTCGTCCGAGCGTGGCGCGCGCGTCGATGACCGCACCAGCGACGCGTCGATGGAAGAGCGCAAGCGTCAGGGGTATTTCTGAATATGGCGCAGGCGACCGACCCACGCGAACTGTTGCGGTTCACGACCGCCGGGAGCGTCGACGACGGTAAGAGCACGCTGATCGGGCGACTGCTCCTTGACAGCCACGCCGTGCACGACGACCAGATGGACGGGCTGCGCCGCGCCGCGACGCTGCGCGGTGAGACCGAAATGGATCTGGCGCTGATCACCGACGGGCTGAAGGCCGAGCGAGAGCAGCGCATCACGATCGACGTCGCGTACCGATACTTCTCCACGGCCCGGCGCAGCTTCATCATCGCCGATACACCCGGGCACGAGCAGTACACGCGCAACATGGTCACCGGCGCATCGACCGCCGACCTGGCGATCATCCTGGTCGACGCCAGGAGCGGTGTCCTTCCGCAGAGTCGTCGGCACGGGCTGATCGCGTCGCTTCTGGGCATCCAGCACCTGGTGGTCGCGGTAAACAAGATGGACCTGGTCGCCTTCGCACAGGACGCGTTCGATGCGGTCGTGGTCGAGTACACCGAGTTCTCCAGCAGGCTCGACATCCACGACGTGACGTTCATACCGGTATCGGCGCTCCACGGCGACAACGTCGTTGCGCGCAGCGATCGCACGCCGTGGTACGACGGTCCGAGCATTCTCCACCATCTGGAGACCGTCACGATCAGCGCCGACCGGAACCTGGTCGACTTCCGCTTCCCGGTGCAGACGGTGATCCGCCCTCATCAGGACTTCCGCGGGCTGGCCGGGACGGTGATTTCCGGAACCATCGGACCGGGGGAAGCGGTCGTTGCGCTTCCGTCGGGCATCGAGACTCGCGTGAAGCGGGTATCGACGCACGCGGGCGTGCTCGACGAGGGGGTTGCCGGGCAGGCGGTCGTGATCGAGATGGACGATCAGATCGACGTCGGTCGGGGCGACATGATCGTCCGTACGCACAACGTCCCCACGGTCGCGCGTCGACTGGAGGCGATGCTCTGCTGGATGGACGACGAGCGCCCGCTGTCGACATCGACCGGCTACATCCTTCAGCACGGAACCCGGACGGTCCGCGCGCATGTCACCGATGTGCTCTACCGGATCGACGTGGAGACGCTCCATCGTGTCTTGGTGGACACACTGCGGTTGAACGAGATCGGCCGAGCAGCGATCACACTGAGCGCGCCGATCTTCTACGACGCGTACCACGACAACCGCGCGAACGGCGGCTTCGTGCTGATAGATCCCGCGTCGCACCGTACGGTTGCGGCCGGAATGCTCCGCCACGCGTCGGCCGACACCGTCGCAGACGGTGCGGGTGCGCCGCTTGACGTCGCAGTCGCCGATGGCCGGACTTCGGCGCGTCGCGGCGGGCGTCCAGGGGCGGTGTCGCCGAACGTCGTCTGGGAGCCGGGCGTCGTCGACCGTGCCGCGCGGGAGGCGCGTAACGCGCACGCGGCCGCGGTGATCTGGTTCACCGGGTTGTCGGGCAGCGGCAAATCGACGCTCGCGCGCGGGATCGAATCGCAGCTGTTTGACGAGGACCGACAGGTAGTCCGGCTGGACGGCGACAACGTGCGCCACGGGCTGTGCGGAGACCTGGGCTTTTCGGAGGCAGACCGCGAAGAGAATATCCGCCGCGTCGCCGAGGTCGCGAAGCTCTTCTTCGAAGCGGGCCAGATCGTGCTGTGCAGCTTCATCTCACCGTACGCGCGCGATCGCGCGTTCGCGCGGTCGCTGATTCCGGCGGATCGCTTCATAGAGGTCCATGTCCGCTGCGACGTCGAAGAGTGCTCACGCCGGGACCCGAAGGGGCTATACGCGCGAGCGCGCGCCGGCGAGCTGTCGGGGCTCACCGGCGTCGACGCCCCGTACGAGGAGCCGGTCGCGCCGGATCTGGTCGTCGACACCGCGCTCACGTCGGTGGTCGACTGCCTGGCGGCGATCCGGACGGCGATCGACCGGGTGGGGTGAGCCCCGATGTCCACGCTCTTCACTCCACAGCAGATCGTCGACGGACGGCGACGGTTTCACATCTTCATGAGCTTCAACGTGCTCGCGTTCTCTATCCTGACGGGGAATGTGATTTCGGTGTTCGCGCTCGAGCTGGGCGTCAACAACGCGTACATCGGGCTCCTACAGTCGTTCATGCACCTGTCGATGGTCTTCCTGATCGTCGGGCGCGTGATCATGCAGCGTGTATCGTACGTGCGCGTCTTCGCGGTCGGATGGCTGATCCGGTACGCCTTCGCGTCGTTGCTGCTGCTGATCCCGTTTGTACTCGGGCGCGACGACGCAGTGGCGGTTGCCGGCGTGATCATTCTGGTCGCGATGGGCGGGTTCCACGTGTTCCGCGGCATCGGCGTTGCCGGGCAGGTGCCGATCATCGGAGGACTAGCGTCCGGATCCGACCGCGGCCGCTTCCTGTCGGTCAACAGCGTGCTCGCGAACGGCATCGCTCTGGTCGGCGGGCTCGTGATCGCGCTGCTTCTGGGTCGCGATGCGCCTCTTCTTCGGTTCATCTACTTCTTCGCGTTCGCGATCGTCTGCGGGTACGTAAGCGTGTTCCAGGTGTGGAAGCTGCCCGAGCCGCGCCGGAGCGCGGAGTCGACGTTCGGATCGTTCCTGTCGGATATCCGGTCTGTCGCATCGGACGTGCGACTCCGTCGATTCCTCATCTATCTGGTCTTTTTCGCGCTCGCGATGAGCGTCTCCGCCGCGTTCCTGGTCGTGATCTCCAAGCGCGTGTTCGGGCTTCCCGACAACTTCACGATCCTTCTGGTCGCGATCGGCAACCTCGGCGCGGTCGTGTCGGGGCTGCTGAATCGACGCGTGATCGACCGGCTCGGTCCCAAGCCGCTCGTTGTCTTCTACCAACTCACAGCGCTCATCGTCACGCTCTTCATCGTCGTGGTCGTGACACGGGCGACCGGAGCCGGCCGTGCTATCATGGTGGTCGCGTTCTTCGTCTCCGCGGCGTCGCAGAGCGGCCTCTTCGTCGCCGGACAGGCGTACTACTTCAGCCTCTACGCCGAGCAGAAGCACGCCAACCTGGGCCTGCTCTATTCCCTCGTGAACGGAGTCGTCGGTACGATCGCGTCGTACAGTGGCGGGGTACTTCTGGACGCGTTTGAGGCGCGTTTTGCGCTGCCCGACGCTATCCGCCGGCTATTCCTGATCCTGGCGGCGGTGACGGCGATCGCGCTGTTCCTGGCGTGGTCGCTGCCGCTGGAAGGCCAGCGTCAGTCGCGCGTGCGTCGTCGCCTGCGCGCGCTCCAGATCGTGCTGCGACGAGGCGCGCGGCGCGAGTGATCGGCCCCGGCTACACGAGCATATCGAGTCCGACCGGACCGAACCCGTCGTAATCGGGACCCGAGAAGATGTGCTGAAGGACGAGCGCGGCGGCTCCCTTTGCGACCGGTCGGTCACCCGGGTTTGCGAAGTAGGTCGACACGGTCCGTGGCATCTGACCTTCGTAGATCCAGTTCGTGTGGATCGCCTGTTCGAGCGCCGGCCGCATTACGGTCTGGTACACCTCGATCCCGCCGCCGAAGTAGACCGCGCTGAGATCGAGCATATTCACCAGGAACGCGATGTTCCTGGCGAGCTCGTTTACAAACTCGTCCAGGAGTGCGCGATCCGACTTCATCGGATGGAAGTGCGTGTGATTGCGCACGCCGATCTGCCCTTCAACGCCCGACTGAGCGAATGCGCTCCTGAACTCGCCGCTCGCGTTTCGCGCGCCGTAGTGAACGCGACCGTCGAACACGAAGCTCATCCCGATGCCTATGCGCTGATACTCCTTGGAGTACGGAGACTCGTCCACGAACTCGCTCAGAACGTACAGGAAGTCTTCCACTTCGGGATGCTCGGGGTAGACGAGCGCTCCGTAGCTGCAGCAGTTCGCGTCGTTGTCGACGAACACCGGTACACCAAACTCCTCCTGAAGCGGGCGTGTGATCTCCTTCTCTCCCGGCGTCGGGTCGAGGAGCGTACTGAACTCCAGAACGCCGCGCACCGGATCGACTATTGCCGCCAGGCCCGCGCCGATGCCGAGTAGCCGCAACCCGCGCGCCTTCAGGTCGGGCAGGACGCCGAGTACCGCGTCGCGCATCACCGGTACGACGTCGCCGGCCGGGCCGTGCCGGGAGATCTCCTTGGAAAGAATGATCCTTCCCGACGGCGACACGGCGCTCATCGCGACGAAGTCGGGCTGCATCTCGATCCCGATGACGCACCCGGTCGATTCGCTCAGGTAGAGCGGGACCGGCTTGCGGCCACTGCGGCGCGTCGAGTCCTCGCTACCGTTCTTGATGATACCGTGCTCGATGAGCGACGCAACGATGTTCGTGACGATCGCCTTGTCCAGATCCAGGTCGCGCGCGATCTCCGCGCGGCTGATGCCCGGCCGCTCGAACAGGAGCTGCAGGATCTGTGAGCCGTAGTATCGTGCCTTCTTGTTCAGAGTACCCACCATATGTTGAGTTTCCTCAACAGTATCATCCACCCGAAAGCCATTTTCGTCAATCTTCTTCGTACCGGAAGCCCGTCGAATCGGGAGAAAAGACCGAAACCGCCCGCCGGTGCGGCTCCTTTCACCCTACCGCCGCGGCGCCTGCGTGTCAATCGAATCGCGGGATCGGCGGTTTGATACCGCGGAAAGCGCCCTGGACACCCTCCGGGGCCTCGCTGTCGACCTCCAGCGCACGCCCGGGCAGAAAGATGACGGAAAACATCGATCCATACCGACTTAGCTGTATCGAATATTTCTGTTGATTTTTGGCAACACATATGGTACGATGCGGCATCTGACAACAGGAGGTTTCGTATGAAACGATTGGCCTTAGCGATGGTGCTTGTCGTCGCGGTGCTCGGCCTGGTCTACGCTGGCGGTGGCCAGCAGCAGGCTGCGCAGGCACGGCAGGCGATCGACATGGGTGGGCGCGAGATTTCGATCGCGACCTGGTGGTCGCAGCCGGGGCCCTACGGTGGCACCGACGAGACCACACGAGGCGTTCAGAACCGGATGCGGATCGAACAACAGTACAATGTCAGGATTCTTGACGCGCGCGTCGAATACGCCGACCTGATCGAAACGCTCACCGCTTCGGTACTGGCCGGGGCACCGTTCGTCGATGTCATTGCGATCGAGTCGAACTGGTTCAACAACCTGGTCACAACTGGCTTCCTGGAGCCGTGGACCGCCGACGCGGAACCCCAGGCCGACTACTGGGATCCGATCACGCGCGACTTCATGACGTACGAGGACCAGATCTACGGTCTGATCGCCGGACCGTACTACCCGCGCGCGATCATGTACTTCAACAAGGCGATCTTCGAGCGCGACGGTCTTCCCGACCCGTACGAGCTATTCCGCAACGGGCAGTGGACGTGGGACACGATGCTCGAGATCGCGAGAATGGCAACGAAGGACACGAACGGCGACGGGACGATCGACCAGTGGGGCCTCTCCGCGATGGATCTGGCCAACACGCTTGTCTACACGAACAACGCTGAGATCATCGCGATCGAGAACGGACGCCCCGTCTTTGCCGGCAATAGCCGCGAGGCGCTCGAAGCGCTGCAGTACCACCAGGATCTGATCCACCGGCACCGCGTGCTCGTCAATGAGGCGCCCGAAGGCGCGTCGTGGGACTGGCCCGGTGTGATGTTCCGCGAAGGTAAGGTCGCGATGTACCTCTATCAGTTCTGGTATATCGACACGTTCCCGGCCAACATGGAAGACGACTGGGGCGTGATGCTCCCGCCGAAGGGTCCGCGCGCGACCGAACACCGCTCGTACGGCGGTGGCAGTAACGGTCTTGCGATGCTGCGTGGCGTCACGAATCCCGACCACGTGAGCCGGATCTGGTGGGAGATCGGACCCGGTGGAGCGTCCGACGAGGACACGACCACCCCGATCTACATGGCGAAGTTCCGCGACATGGAGTCGATGGATATCATCAACTACCTGTGGGACAACAATCTGAGCGTGCTGGCGAGCGTGAACGCGTTCACCGCCGCGCGCGACCTGTGGAACGCCGCGGTCAACGACGTGATTTCGGGCGCGAAGACTCCGGCGGTCGCGATCCAGGAGCGAAATGCCGC
>SKVA01000101.1 GCA_007129695.1 Spirochaetaceae bacterium
AGGTTCAGTCGGTTCGATTTGGTGTGGAAGATGATCTTGACGTAGAGCCCCTCCTCCTTCTGCAGGTCCAGGAAGTGGCTGATATTGTCGAGCGTCTCCTGCTTGAAGCCGCGCATCCCTTCGTCGTAGTCGCCCTTGTTCAGCAGGTCGAGTCCCTTCTCCTTGAAGTAGACGCGTTTGGTGTTGGCTTTCTTCGCATTGACCGCGAGTTCGCGCAGGCAGTACGCGAGCGGATCCTTCAGTCGCTCCTGGCCCATCTCCTTCAGGAAGAGACCCAAAACCTCCTCCAGGTAGACCTCGGTTTCGTGCGGAAGCGTAAACGACTTGACCGTGAGCGGAATCGAGCCGCGCGCCGCCTGTACAACCTTGTCAGCCTCTACCTGCTTTGCCATCCCGAACTCCCCCGAAACCGTTCCCTCAGTATAGTTTGGCGGGTCCGGTTGTCAACCGCCGCCGAACTCTTTCACCAGTCTGGCCATTTCTCTCAAACGTTCCTCGGTCATCGCGTTCAGTGAGCCCGCCGGGTATCGGCCGCGGGCGTCGCGGACGCCGGCCGGCATGCCGGTCAGGATCTCCAGTCCTTCGTCGATCGTTTCGATCGCGTAGATGTGAAACTGCCCGTCACGTACGGCCTGCTGCACGTCGGGGTGGAGGATCAGGTTCGGCAGATTCTGTCGCGGAATCATCACGCCCTGGTTCCCGGTGAGCTCGATCTTCTTGCAGACCTCGTAGAAGCCTTCGATCTTCTCGCTCACACCGCCGACAGGCTGTATCTGGCCCATCTGGTTCACCGATCCGGTTACCGCGATGTCTTGCCGGAGTGCGACGCCGGCCACCGCGGAGACAATTACGTAGATCTCGGTCGAGCTTGCACTGTCGCCATCGACCTCCACGTAGCTCTGTTCAAACGCGACGCTCGCGTTCATGTTCAGCGGAAAGTCGATCGCGTACGCGGACTTCAGGTAGCCCTCCAGGATATAGACGCCCTTGTCGTGAATCTCCCCGGAAAGACCCGACTCGCGTTCGATGTTGATGATCCCCGCGTCGCCCGGAGATACGCGAGCGGTGATCAGCATCGGCCGGCCGAAGCTGTAGTACCCACGGTCGAGGACCGCCAGGCCGTTGATCCGGCCGATCGCACGGTCGGTGACTGAAATGAGGAGCTCTCCGGAGAGGATCTGCTCGTCGATCTTCTCCTCCGGCAGATCGTAGAGGAACTTGCGCTCCGAGAGCGCGCGCTCGACGTCGACCCTGCCGATGCGTCCGTGGTGCTCCTGCGCGGCCCAGTAGTCCGCCTCTCTGATCAGATCGGCGATTCGCGAGAACTGCGTCGACAGGCGATCGCGGAACTCGCTGAGGCGTACCCCGTACTCGGCGATCGCGCCGATCGCGTCGGTAGAGATCGGACGCAGCTGTTCGTCGCGGCAGATCATCCGGATGAAGCCGATGTACTCGCGCATCCCCTGTTCGCTGCGCACCATCACCGAATCGAACTCCGCCGGGACCTTGAAAAGCTTCTGAAACTCTTCGTCGACGTTGTAGAGGTAGTCGTAGATGTGCTCGCTACCGGTGATGATCACCTTGACGGCGACCTCGGCGGGTTCAGGCTTCAGCGTCGGCCCCGGGTTGAACGGGTTGGACGCGGCGCGAATCTCGGTCTTCCCGTCCTGGAGCGCCCGCTTGAGGCTGTTCCAGCACTCTTCGTCGGACAGCACGTCCTCCGCGCGGAGGATGAGAAACCCTCCAGACGCCTGGAGAAGCGAACCGGAGCGAAGCTGTAGGAAGGTAGTCATCCGTTCGCCCGACGGGTCGCCTACACTCTCCTGCGAACCGAAGAGCTTCTGGTGGTCGGGGTGGCTTTCGAAGATGATCGGCATCGACGTCGTTTCAGCGTGGTCGACGACGATGTTTACGCCGTAGCGCCACAGCGGTGCGGGCTCGACGTCGTCGTCACCGTCGTCGGGCTCACGAAACCACTGGAAGTTCTGGAGCGCGTCGGCGAGCAGATCATCAAGGTAGTGGTGGACGCGCGCGTCGGGGAAATCGAGCCGCAGCTTCGCGATCTCGGCTTCCAGCTGTGGCTTGACCAGATCCATCTGCATCGCGCGAAGGCTCTCTTCGACGGTCACGCGGTCGCTGCGAAGCGACTGGAAGATCTGCTTCATTTCGTCCATGAACCGGTAGTACTTCTCGCGGATCTGGTTCCAGAGTGGCTCCTCGAGCTCTCCTTTCGTTACCAGCCGCTGCAGCTCATCAAAGGTCGCGCTTTCGCCCTCGACGATCGCCGCGATGTCGGTCCGCTGGTCGTTTTCCTCTTCGACCTGGACGATCTCGAACCCCTCTTCCTTCAGCTTCTGCTCGAACTCGCTGACCTTCTGCGTCTCGCGTCCTTCGGCCTGCATCACTAGCCGGTCCCGCTCGGTCTTGTACCCCTGGTCTACCGACATCGCGCTGATGATTCTGCGGAAGCCGTCGATCAGATCGACGATCGACTGGCGGAACTCGCGGGCCTGGCCCGGCTCGAAATAGAGCACGCGGGGTCGGTCGGGCTGAGTGAAATTGTGGACGTAGACGATGTCCTTCAGCCGATTTCGGCGTGGGTGGTACTCCTTGAGGATCTTCGTGATCGCGGTGCGCTTGCCGGTACCGGCGAGCCCGGTTGCGAAGATGTTGTAGCCCTTCCCGTCGATGTCGATCGCGAGCTTGAGCGCGCGCAGCGCTCGCGGCTGGCCGATGATGTGAAAGTGCTCCGAACCGTCGTCGAGCGCATCGACGTCGTCCGCGGTGACTGCAAACGCGACTTGCTCGTACGTCAGTTCCTTTGCCGACTCACACTCAGAGGCCCCCTCTGAGGCGGGATCGACGGGTCGAGTCGTGCGCTGATGAGCCATAGCCGAAGTATACGCACTGAGCCGGCCCGGGGATAGCCCGGGTTCCCGGTTGGCTCGACCCGATGAATCGCGTATCCTCACCCGCATGAGACCCGATGAGATCGAGCGCTATCTGAACGAGCTGCTGGAGGTAGACCGCTGGGCTGCGGCCGACGCGTCGATGAACGGCATGCAGGTCGCCGTCGGATCAGATAAGGTCGACAAGGTGGCCGTTGCGGTCGACGCGGCGCTGGAAACGATCGAGCGTGCCGTCGAATGGGGCGCGGATCTGCTCCTGGTCCACCACGGGCTGCTCTGGGGCCCGGCGCTCGCGATCACCGGTCGCCACTATGCCCGGATCCGGACGCTGATCGCCGCAGACGTCGGGCTCTACGCGGCGCACCTGCCGCTCGACGCGCACGCGACGCTGGGCAACAACGCGGCGATGGCCGCGGCGCTCGGGTTAACGGATGTCCGCCCGTTCGGCGTCTACAAGGGATCGACGATCGGCTGGGCGGGGAGACTCCCACACCCGATGACCGGGGAGGCGATCGCGCGCGCGCTGTTCGGCACGACCGAAGATCTGCTCGGCTTCCTGCCTTTCGGTCCGGAACGAATCGAAACCGTCGGCATCGTGTCGGGAGGGGCGCCGCGCGAAGTCGCCGACGCGATCGATCAGAGCATGGATCTGTATATCACCGGCGACGCGTCGCACACGATCTACCACGATTGTCTCGAAGCGGGGATCAATGTTATGTTCGCCGGACACTACCGAACCGAAACGTGGGGAGTGCGGGCCGTTGCCGAGCACCTGCACGATCGTTTTGGCGTGGAGACAACCTTTCTGGACGTTCCGACGGGGCTTTAGCGATGACGAACACGCATATCGAACCGACACGCCGGCAACTGATGCTGCCGCTCCTGCTGATCGCCGGACTCGTGATTCTGGACCAGGTGACGAAGGCGCTTATCGTCGCGCACGTCGCGCGCATCGAGTTCGGCGGACCGATCATCGAAGTGTTTGGCGACGTCGTTCGCGTCATCCACGTGCGCAATCTGGGAATCGCGTTCAGTATCGGGCGCGACTGGTCTCCGCTCGTGCGTCGGGTCGCCTTCGTCGTGCTGCCGCTCTTTGTCGTGGCCGGGCTCGGGTACTACTACGCCGCTTCGCGCGAGTTGACCGGCTTTCAGCGCTGGGCGCTCGCGGCGATCATCGCCGGTGGCGCCGGCAACCTGATCGACCGCATCTTCCGGCCGGCCGGCGTTGTGGACTGGATAGATGTCAGGTTCTATGGGATACTGGGAATGGAGCGATGGCCCACGTTCAATGTTGCTGACGCGAGCGTGGTGGTCGGTGGAATCTTGCTGGTGCTCGGCGTGATCATCGAGTCACGATCCGCAGCCGTCGGGAGCGATGGAGCGTAGATGAACAAGAAAGCGAACACAATCCTCTTCATGCTCGGCGCGACGGTCGCCAACGTCCTCATGATGGTGGTGATCTTCATCGTGCTCTTCCTCATCTACGGCAATCTCATCGCCGGCTCTCTCAGCCCTGAGGTGAACCAGATCGTGCTGATCGTGCTGTTCCTTGGATCGATCGCGCTGACCTACTTCCTCTACCACCGCATCATCAAGTGGATGTCGAAGAAGTGGGATCTGGACGAGTACTTTGATCCGATCTTCGCGCGTCGCGGTCAGTCGAAGAAAGACTGAATCAATAGCCGTCCGACATGCTGCGGTTGATGTCTTTCTTGTAGAGTTCGCTGTAGACGAAGCCCCGGTTCTTCAGCTTCTCCTTGACTTCCTGTGGGAACGGCATGTAGCGCCAGAAGATGCCGCGCACCTCGCGGTCGAGTTTCTGCGTGCCTTCGCTCTCTTTCGTGATCCACAGGATGTAGTCCTGGATGAACGCGTCCTTCACGTCGCCTCGCGTCCGGCGGCCTTCGAACCACTGGTAGTACCAGCCGGTCAGCCCTTCTTCCATCCAGTAGTGCTGCGCCTTTTCCTTCGCGATCTGCCATCGGAGGTCGCCGAGCGCGGCGACGACCGCGGAGCGCAGGTCCTTCGGGTACATCGGAATCGCGAGGCGCCCCCGGCTGCTCGCGCGGTTGTACCGCTCGAACGGCTCCCAGCAGACGCCTTGATCGCCGAAGCACGGCAGCAGGATCACGTTCGGGACGATCCGGTTCGTCTGCATCTTGAACGTCCGCAGGAACACGCCGGGGTCGAAGTACTCGGCGTCCGCGAGCATGTTCAGGACGTTTTCGCGGGTACCCACGTCCATGAGCGTCCCGCGCAGGTACTGCCGCATCAGGAGCGGGAAGTGGTTCCCCTGGCGTCCGACGCAGAGCTTCGTCATCTGCCGGACCGTATTCGCCTCTTCCGAGATCTCCTTGACGTCGACGCGGACCTCACCGGCCTCTTCTTCGCGCTCCTCAAGCTCCTGAAGCTGGTCCATGATCGAATCGAGTTCGCGGTAGTGGCTGGTCAGTTCCTTGTTCAGGATCGCGAGCCGACGCATGATGTTCGTGATCTCGCCGATCGCCGACCGCTGCATGTCGTTGTACGGCGACGGCATGTTCTCGTACTCGGGGCGCAGATCGTGCGACCCGATGATGTCGACCCTCTCCTTGAGTTCGTCCTCCAGACTGGCCATCTCGGTGACCGCGTTGCGCACGACGTTCAGCTGAGCGTCGCGCTTGCCGCGGTTCTTCTCCAGGAGCGCGTTGATCTTGTCGGGTTCGCGTCGGTTGCTCGGTTTTGTTTCGTCGGTTGCGGAGGTGCTGACGCGCCCGCGTGCGACCTCACCGAGCCACTCGTCGACGTAGTAGATCGGCTCGCCGGTCTGGTTGTCCATGATGACCTGGCCGAGCATCGTCCGCTGTTCGGCGGACACCATCGTCGGCAGGAGCAGCCCGAAGCGCAGCACCATAACCTTTGGCTGCGGCAATCGCGACGATATCTTGCGCGCGATGCTCGCAAAGAGGTCCCAGTACGCCGGGATGAGTCGCCCGCGGTGCATCGAGCGGTCCTGCGGATCCTGGGCCTGAAGAAACTGCCCAAGGATCGTGTGAGTCCGCTTTGACGCGTCGCCTTCGCCGGTCAGCGCGGTCTTGTAGTAATCCTTGTCGGAGAAGAGTGGCTTGGACTCTTCCTCTATCCGGGCCGGCCGTGTGAAGGTGCGAACCGACAGGTCGACAGGACCAGAGTCGCCACCGCCATCGTCGGAGTCGCTCGTATCGCCAAAGAGGTCGGAGAAGTCAGGGGTCTCGTCACCGGCATCGTCACCGATCCCGATCAGATCGGCAACGTCGGGATCCATCTCGCCGGAGAAAAGGTGCTCTCTGCTGCCGTCAGATCCTGAAGCCATGGTCGTACAACGAGTGGAGGTGACGGGATTCGAACCCGTGACCCCGTGAATGCCATTCACGTACTCTAGCCAACTGAGCTACACCCCCGATGTATCGTTCATGAATAGTAGGTAAGCCATCGGTGGTTGTCAAGGCCGCATCCGGTGCCGTCAGCGGCCGTTGGACGCCCCGTCGACGGCGTCGGTCGCCGCGTCACGGACCGCTCGCGCGGTCTCGAGCGGGATGCTCGCCTCCGCGGCGATCAGCTCGGCATCGGCGCCCGCGATCGCCGACAGCGACTCGAAGCGCTCGAGGATGCGCCTGCTGCGCTTCGGTCCGATCCCGGGCACAGATAACAGCTCGCTGGTGGTGAGGTCGCCGCTCTGTAGCGATGCGCGGAAGGTGGTCGCGAAGCGGTGTGCCTCGTCGCGGACCGCCTGGAGCACGCGCAGCGGCTCCGATCCTTCGGGAAGCCTGATCGAATCGGATCGGCCGGGAAGGAAGATCTCCTCTTCCCGCTTCGCGAGCCCGACGACCGCGATGTCGAGTTCGAGCGCCGTGAGCATCGCAACCGCCGCGCTAACCTGTCCCTTGCCACCGTCGATCAGAATCAGGTCGGGCGCGGGCAGACCGTCGTTGACCACCTTCGTGTAGCGTCGCGCGACAACCTCCCGCATCGCGGCGAAGTCGTCGACGCGGCCGTCGAGCGTCCGCATGTGGTAGCGGCGGTACTCGGACGGTTCGGGACGGCCGTTCACGAAGGTCACCAGCGACGCGACCGGGTGCGTACCTTCGACGTGCGCGATATCGAATCCTTCGATCCGAAGCGGCAGGGCTGCGAGCGCGAGCACCTTCTGCAGCTCTTCGAGCCCAGCGGTGTTTCCACGCTCACGGATCCGCTTGTCGTAATCGCGCCGTGCGTTCTCTTCGGCGAGCTGAACAATCGACGCGTCGCGCGACGTTTCCGGGAAGAGTACTTCGACGCTTCTGCCGGTCTGTTCGGCGATCAGCCGCGCGAGCGGTGGTGCGATCTCGTCGATCTGCTCGCACGCGAGCCCGATGATCAGTTTCTCCGGAGCCGACGCAGCGGATTGGTAGTACTGCGCGGCGAACTGCGCGACGTACTCGTCGGGCGGCGCGTAGACGTCCAGGTGGTAGTTCTCGGTGCCCAGGAGCTTGCCGGCGCGGAGGTGGAGCAGCGTCACGCTCGCGAGCCCGTCGCGCTCGTACCAGCCGATGTAGTCGCGGATCTCCGGGTCGAAGTCGACGACGTGTTGCTCCTCGTGACTCGTCCGAATCGATTCGATCGTGTCGCGCAGCGTTGCGGCGCGCTCGAACTCCAGGCGCGCGGAGGCATCGCTCATGTCGGCCTCAAGCCGTGCGATCAGCGCATCGGTGTCCCCCGACAGGAGCCTGCGAATGCCGTCGACCCGCTCGCTGTACTCCTCGTGCGACGTCTTGCCCGCGCAGACCGCGGCGCAGCGACCGATGTGGTAGTAGAGACAGGGGTGCTCTCTCTTCCTGATCGCCTTGCGGCACTTGCGCAGCGGGAAGAGCCGGTCGATAAGCTCGATGTACTGGTCGAGCCGGTAGACGTTCGGGAAGGGACCGAAGTACTCGCTCCCGTCGTCGACGATGTGACGCGTGCGGAAGACGCGCGGGTACTCCTCATTCGTGATTCTGATGACCGGGTAGGTCTTTCCGTCCTTGAGGTTGATGTTGTACCGGGGGCGGTGCTCCTTGATCAGGTTGTTCTCGAGCAGGAGCGCTTCGTATTCTTTGCGGCAGACCACGTACTCGATCCGGTCGACCTTTTTCATCAGCACGGTGGTTTTTGCGTCGCGGTCGCGGTTAAAATAGGACCGTACCCGGTTCCTGAGCGACTTCGCTTTGCCAACGTAGAGCACCGTGTCGTCCCCGGAGCGCATCAGATAGACGCCGCTTGTCGCAGGGAAGTGCCCGACCGATGCTGATGCTTTCTCCATATCTGCCGATAGTAAGGATAACCAAGGCCGATGAGAAAAAGAACCGTCCTGGCACTTCTCACGCTTCTCACCGCCGCCACGCTCCACGCGCGCGAACACACGATCGTTCTCGGCACCGACGACGCGTGGAACCGACTCGCGAGCGTTGACCGGATCGTATCCGTGCCCGGCAGGCAGGGGTTTGCCGATCTGCGGCTCGAGGCGTTCCGGCACGAGCCCGGACCAGACACCGAACTACTCGTTCAGTTCGACGAACTGCCGCTGCGAGACTCGACGGGCCGCTACGCCGTGCGTTCGACCGATCCCGAGCTCGCACCGACGATCGCGCGGACGGGGAGAGCGGCACTGCTCGTCGATTCGCCCGATGACGTGATCACCGTCGAACCGCTCGTCCCGGGGCTGTTTGCTCCTGGAATGCAGTGGGGGAGCTTCACGGTCGACTTCTGGCTCTATCCGGTACATCTGGCAGACGGAGACACGTACCTGTCGTGGAGCGCGCGCGACGGAGCCGCGTCCGACTTCCGTGACCAACGATTCGCGGTTCAAGTCGACCAGGGGGCGATTGCCGTGGTATTCCGGAACTTCTTCGTTCGCCCCGACGGGACCGGCGTGCCCGTCCGGCTTGTCAGCAGTGCACGGTTGATCCCGCGGACGTGGGCGCACCACGCGATCCGGTTTTCGGGCGAGACCGGCCTGCTCGAGTACCTGATCGACGGACGCACCGTTGCGCTGACGCACGTGTCGGAAACGGGACGGCAGGACGGGAGCGTCTTCTACCCTCAGATCGCCGCCGTGCGCACGGGCGGTCTCCGGATCGCCGAACGGATGCGTGGCGCGATAGACGAGGTGCGTATCGAACGCCGTTTCATCGACAATCTGCGTGTACCCGAGTTCTCTCCCGCCGGTGGACGCGTCGTCTCCGAGCCGATCGATCTGGGATCTTCCGGCGCGCGCGTCCTTGCGATCGACGCATCGATCGGCACGCCGGGACTCAGTGACGTCTTTCTCTACTACCGTGTGTCGAACGTCTTCGGTGCGGACGGCGAGTGGAATCCGGTTCGCCCGGGTACGCGGCTCGATGCGGTAGGCCGCTTCGTGCAGGTTCGTGCCGATCTGTTCCCGGACACCCGAGACCACCTCTCCCCGATGCTGTCTGATCTCACGATCGCGTTCGAGCCGAGCCCTCCTCCGCGTCCCCCCGCCGGGGTCCGTGCGATCCCGATGGACGGAGCTGTACGGATCGAGTGGAGCCCGGTCCGGAGCGCAAATATCGTCGGGTATCGCGTCTACTATGGAACCGATTCGGGCCGCTATTTTGGCGACGTCGCAGCCGGAGCGTCGCCGATCGACGCGGGCAATGTGAC
>SKVA01000336.1 GCA_007129695.1 Spirochaetaceae bacterium
AAGAACAGCGCGATCTTGTCGGCGAGCTTGCCCTGATTCACCGCGGCGGTGACCCCAAGAAGGATTCCGGTCGTGAACGACAACGCGATCGCCATCAGCCCCAGGCGCGCCGACGGTGGGAAGGTCCGTGCTATGATAGCGTTCGCTCGCAGACCGGGCCGCGTCAGTGAGAAGCCAAGATCGCCGCGGACCAGGTTCGCCAGGTACCGCCCGTACTGGACGTGAAGCGGATCGTTGAGACCGTAGCGCTCCTCCATCATCGCCTGGATCATCGGGCCGAACTCGTCGTCGATTCGCGTGAACGGGCTACCGGGGATCGAGTGCATCAGTACGAACGTGATCGTCGCGATCGTCCAGAGCGTGAGGACTGTCGAGACAACGATGCGGATCGTCATCCGAAGCACTGGGAGCCTCCTTGCGGCAATGCGGCGGCGCCCGTGGCAGACGTCGTTTACTCCAGTAAACGACAAACCGCGGTCACCGCCGGTCGGCGCACCGGCGAGTATACCGGTTCGGCCGATCGAATAGCAAGCGGGTCGCGTGAACCGGCCCGATTGCCGCGCAATAGCCGATTCCACACTGGACTTCCCGGTTGTGGTTGACGTGTTCGGGGACCCGGCCTATAATCGCACTTACGCGAGTAAACGCGGCGAGCTGCCTCGTCGCGTCTGCTGCGAAACCGAGGCTCTCTGTGAGCTTCAAAAGGAGATCATATGAAGAAAGTGCTACTAGTGAGCGCGCTGATCGTCGCGGTCGTCTTCTCGACGTTCGCAACCGGTGGCGCCGAGCGCGCCACGGCAGCCGCACAGCCGGTCCGCCTGGTCTACAACATGGTGACCGACCTTGGTGGTTGGGCCCCGAGCGGAGCGTGCGGGAACAACCAGTCGGAGATCAACTACGCGATCTTTGAAGGGTTGATCAAGGAAGCCCCGAACGGAGCAATCGTACCTGGTGTCGCCGAGCGCTGGGAAGTCAGCGCCGACGGCAAGACGTGGACGTTCCATCTGCGCGACAACGCGCGCTGGTCCGACGGTCAGCCGGTTACTGCGCACGACTTCGAGTACTCGTGGCGCCTCGCGATCACGCCGGGACTCGACAGCTGCGCGATCGGTAACTACAGCACGATCGTTAACGCGTCCGCGCACGTACGTGGCGAAGTCGGCTTCGACCAGGTCGGCATCAAGGCGCTCGACGCACGCACGTTCCAGGTCACGACGACCGATCAGGTGCCGTACTTCCCGCAGATCATCCTTCACCAGAGCTTCCTCCCGGTGCGCGAGGATCTGGTCGGCGACGACCTGACCGGCGAGTGGATTCTGAACCCGGAGAACTGGATCAGCAACGGACCGTTCGTGATGACCGACTTCCGCCTGCAGGATCGCTTCGTGATGCGCAGGAACCCGGAGTACTGGAACGGCGATAGCGTGCAGATCGATGAGCTAGTCTACCGGATCATCGCAAACGCGAACACGTCGTACGCGGCGTTCCAGACGGGCGAGCTCGACGTGATCTGGACGATGCCGACCGCGGTGATGGAGCGGCTGCTGACCGAAGGTGTCGCGGTGTCGAACCCGGCCGTCCGCTCGTACTGGCTCGCGATCAACCAATTCCCGGAGCACGCAAGCGAGAACGTCAAGCGCCACCTGTGGGACCCGCGGGTTCGTGAAGCGATGGCGCTCGCGATCGACCGCGTCGCGATCGTCGAAAGCGTCCTGAAGAACGGCGAGATTCCCGCCGACGGCTACATCCCCGAGATGATCCGTGACTGGGACAATGAGACGGGCTGGGTGGAGAACCGCGACCCGTACTTCCCGGTCGAGGGTGACGTTGCGCGCGCGCGTCAGCTTCTGGCGGACGCCGGCTATCCGAACGGACAGGGACTGCCCGAGTTCGAGTTCCTGACGAACAACGTCGACCGCGACCAGGCGATCGCGCTCGCGGTGCAGGACATGTGGGAGCAGGTCGGGATCCGTGTACGGCTGAACATCAAGGACACACCGACCTTCGCGACCGACCGCGGAGAGGCCCGGTTCGAGATCACGCGTGGCGGCCTGGGCGGTATGAACGATCCGATCGGTCTGCTTGGTGCGTACGCCAGCTCCAACCCGCTCCACATGCTGTGGGGATGGAAGAGCGCGGAATACGACGCGCTGCACGACCGCGCGCTCGCGACCGTCGATGTCCGCGAACGCTTCGCGATCATGCGCCAGATGGAAGACATGCTGATGGCGGAGTTCAATATGATCCCGCTCACCTACATGACCGTCGTCATGGCTACCCAGGCTGACGTACAGGGCGTGTGGACGACCGGGCGCGGTGCGTTCCGGTTCGAGAACGCGTACCGCGAGCGTTAGTCGTCTTGCCGCACCCGCGGCAACTGACAGAGGGCCGGGGCTTTGCCCCGGCCTTTTTTTCGTCGCGATCCCGACTCAGACGGTCCCGATCGAACCTCCGAGCACCCGAAACAGGTCGCTACCCGGATCGACCTCTACCGGCTCGGTAGCGGACCGGAATACGCGGGCGCAGCGGGTGCCGACGAGCGTCGCACTGTCACCGTCGACGCGCAGCATCGTTCCTTCGCGCAGACCGATCACGACCTGATCCGGGTTCGCGTGCAGGAACTCGGCGATGCGGACGTCGCGCGTCTCACCGGCGTGACCGGGTATGGAATCGCTGACGTAGTGCGGGTTGATCTGGAACGGCACGAATCCGAGCGCCGCGAAGCCCGCGGGTTCGACGATCGGCATATCGTTGGTCGTCCGGATCGTCGGACACGCGACGTTCGATCCCGCGCACCATCCCACGTAGGGTACCCCGCCGCGCACGGCGTCACGGATCGGACCGAGGAGACGCTGCTGCTGTAGCTGCCGCAGGAGCCGGAACGAGTTCCCCCCGCCGATGACGATCGCACGCGCAGTCGCGACGGCCGCGACCGGGTCGCTCGCGTGGTGGATCGACGCGAGCGTCTGGCCGATCGACTTGAACGGTCCGGCGGCCATCGCCTCGTAGTCGTCGTACGACACCATCTCCGCCGCGTACGGCACGAACAGCGGAACCAGGTCGACGGTCCCAAGAAACCGTCCGATCTCTCCGATCGAGTACCCCAGATACGGTTCGCCCGCGTTCGTCGAGTTGCTGAGCAGGAGCAGTCGCAGATCGGCCATGTCCACGACTCTACCACGGATCCGAGCACGATGGTATCATCTGCGTATGAAACCCGTCTCAACACCGAACGCACCCCGACCGGCGGGGCATTACGAGCAGGCTCAGATTCACGGCGGACTCATCTACGTGTCGGGCCAGCTACCGATCGATCCCGACACCGGGCCGCCAAACCCGGACGCGGCGGACGGAAGCGGCGCGATCGGCACGATCGAAGAACAGACGCTGCGTGCGCTCGCGAACGTGGAAGCGGTGCTCGTCGCGGCCGGCAGCAGCCTGAATCACGTGATCAGGACGACCGTCTACGTGTCGGACGTCGCGCTGTGGCCGCGCGTGAACGCAACGTACGCGCAGGTATTCGGCAACCACCGCCCCGCCCGCGCGGTGGTTCCAACGCGAGAGCTGCACTTCGGCTACCAGGTCGAGGTCGACGCGATCGCGGTGGTGGACACCGATGAAAGATCCGAATAGCGCGCGCTTCGTCTGCGCGACGAGCGGCAGATCCTATCCGCTGTCGGACCGCAGGTGGCGGTGCGAAGACGGTGGACTGCTCGACCTTGAGTTCGAACCCGCGTTCCCGCGCGATCAGATAGTCCGTCGCCCGCCCGGGATGTGGCGGTATCGCGAGGCGATTCCGGTCTTCAGCGACGATGCGATCGTGTCGTTCGGTGAGGGATTCACACCGATGGTCCCGGTACGGTTTGGCGATCGCACCGTGCTGATCAAGCAGGAGCAGCTCTTCCCGTCGGCGTCGTACAAGGACCGCGGCGCATCGGTGTTGATCAGCCACGCGCGCGAGATCGGCGTAACGCGCGTCGTCGAAGACTCGTCCGGCAACGCGGGTACCGCAGTCGCCGCGTACTGCGCGCGCGCAGGGATCGACTGCGAGATCTTCGTACCCGCCGACACGTCGAGCGGGAAGCTCGCGCAGATCCGGTCGTACGGCGCGACGCTCAACCTGGTACCGGGGTCACGCGAAGACACCGCGTCAGCGGTGCTCGCCGCGGCGGACACCGAGTACTACGCGAGCCACTCGTACAATCCGTTCTTCTTCCACGGCACGAAGACCTTCGCGTTCGAGGTGTGCGAGCAGCTCGGATGGACGGCCCCGGATGCGGTTGTGCTTCCCGCCGGCAATGGAACGCTGCTCCTCGGCGTCGCGATCGGGTTCAGCGAGCTGCGGCGAGCCGGGCTCATCACGAAGCAGCCGACGCTCTTCGGCGTCCAGGCCGAAAACTGCGCGCCGCTCGCTGCGGCCTTCCGTGCCGGCGCTACCGAGCCGCTCGCGGTCTCGACGACTCCGACGATAGCGGAGGGCATCGCGATCGCGACACCGGTTCGCGGCGCGCAGATCATCGCCGCAGTTCGCGAGTCGGGAGGGCGAATCGTGACCGTGTCGGAGACCGAGATCAAGGCCGCGCACCGCTCGATGAGCCGCCAGGGCTTCTGTATCGAGCCGACGTCCGCCGCAACGATCGCCGCGATCACCGAGATCGCCGCATCGTTGCCGGCCGACGCGACCATCGTCTCGCTGTTCTCCGGGCACGGGCTGAAGGCGCCGGAGAAGCTGCCGGTTTGACGACCCGCTCGATCGGTGGTAGGATGCACTTACGCGCGTAACCAAACCAATCTGCGCGCCGTGAACCGGGGTGAGCGATGCAGCAACAAAAGGGCGGGCGCCGTCGCAGCAGCCGGGTAACGCGCGCTGACGTCGCGAAGCTTGCCGGGGTCTCAACGGCGACCGTGTCGTACGTACTGAATAACACGAACAAGGTACCCGAGCCAACCGCGACGCGCGTCCTGGACGCGGCGAAGCAGCTGCGGTACCGCCCGAATCAGATCGCGCGCAGCCTGGTCACGAACGAGAGCAAGCAGCTCGCGATAGTACTCAACAACATCGCGAATCCGATCTACAGCGACCTCATACTCGGCTTCGAGAACGACGCGATTCAGCACGGCTACTTCGTGAACATCTGCACCGGAAACCGGAACGTCGACGACTACTTCGACAACTTCGCGTCGCGCGGGCTCGATGGACTGTTCATTGAGGTTCTCCCGTACAAGTACCACACGGAGAAGCTGTCGGAGCTCCTGGACGCAGACATCCGGATGGTGGTGTTCGGTAACATCGGCATCGACCTGAAGACGATCTCGTGCCTGGAGACCGACTACATCGACGCGATGGCGCAGGCGGTCGAGCACCTGTCGGGCCTTGGTCACGAACGAATCGTCCACGTGAGTGGACTCGATGAGTCGCACAGCTTCGACCGCCGTATCGACGGATACCTGCGCGCGATGGCGAAGAGCGTCCCCCGCGCCGAGCCGGTCGTGATCGCACCGCAGGAGAACCTGCTTACCAGCATCGAGGACGGATACGAGTTGACACGCCGACTGCTCTCAACGCGCAGGAGCTTCACCGCCGTGATCTGCACGAACGATCTGATGGCGATCGGCGCGATGCGCGCGCTCACCGACCAGGGACGCCGCATCCCGGAAGACGTGTCGGTCGTCGGAATCGACAACGCGTACGTGTCACAGCTGTGCTCACCGACGCTGACGACGCTCGCGACCGACTACCGCGCGCTCGGATCGCGTGCGTTTCAGATGCTCTACGGTGATCTGACTACCGACACGAAAGGCTTCTACCTCAACCGTGCACGCCTGATTACCCGCGAATCGACCGGTCCTGTCAGATAGCCGAGCCCCCGGACAGTAACAATCGACGGCGCCGCTGGTCTGAGGGCGCGACACGCCCTCCGATCGAGGGTACGGTGTCGTGAGGAGGCATCGTCATGCCACACACCGCCGCGCTCGCCGCCGTGTTCAGTAACCTTTCGAAGGCGGCCGACAAGCAGCAGCTCTTCGAAACCGCCGAACGGTTCGCCAGACTGTCCGCCCTCTTCCCTGGAACACGGCCCGCCGACTCGACTCTGGAGTCGCTGCGCGCGGAGGTCGCGCGCGACGTCGATCGAGACTACCCGGCGTTACAGGCCGCGGGAACCGAAGCGGCCGACCGCGGGGTTCTACGCGCGGTCAAGTGGGGGGAGAAGGTCTCGACCGCGCAGCGGGCGCTCATAGACCGCTACACGGCGAAGGGCGACGACCTGCTCAACGACAAGAAGCTCTTCGTCTGCGAGGCGTGCGGCTTCATCTTCCTGGGAGACGATCCGCCGGAGATATGTCCGGTCTGCAAGGCACCGTCGGCCCGATTCTCGACGGTCAAGTAGGAGGAGCCATGTACGCGTCACGGAACATCAGGCTATGCAACAAAGACTGCGTCTGTCTCTTCGTGTGCCCCACCGGCGCGACCGACACGGAGACCGGTCAGATCGACCGTCTGACGTGCGTCGACGGCTGTCGTGTATGCGTCGACGCGTGCCCGTCGCACGCGATCCATCTGGTCGTCGAACACTACCCGGAACCCGCGCCAAAGCCGCCATCACTCGCGGAGGCGATGATGGCGCTCTGCGAGCGCAAGTCCGAACAGGAACGCACCGCGCTCGTGATCGCCGATGCGGCCCCAACGGCGGGCACCGCGCGAATCGCACGCGCGCTCGCGCGATCGGCACGGATCTTGGCGGAGGACTGCGCGCGCGAGGCCGGCTACATGATTCCGCAATGCGACGCGACGCGCGAACTGATGGGCCGGATCGCATCCGACCACGATGCGGACATCCGAACGATAGCCGAGCAGCTTGCCGGAGGCACGGCACTGACACGGTGAATGTGCCGGGACGGAATGCCGCCGCGGCCGTCTACCGCACACCGCCCGGGCATGGTAGGCTGACCGCCTGGAAACGAAGCGGAGGAGGCCCGGATGGCGGGAGCGGAGCAGGTTCAGAGGTATCGCGATCGGATCGTGGAGGATCTCTGCGCGCTGATCAGGATTCCGAGCGTGCAGTCGCCGGGCGAGGCGGGCGCGCCGTTCGGACCCGGCGCGCGACGCGCGCTCGATTTTGTGCTCGCGCGCGGAGAGGAGCTCGGATTCGCCGCGGTGAACGTCGACGGGTACGCAGGACACGTCGAGTACGGCAGCCGCGGCCCGATCATCGGCGTGCTGACGCACCTGGACGTCGTACCCGCGGGCGATGGCTGGATCCACGATCCATTCGGCGGCGAAGTCGACGATGGGCGGGTGTACGGACGAGGTGCGTCGGACAACAAGGGGCCCGCGATCGAGTCGCTCTACTGCCTGCGCGCGTTCGCCGACCTGAACCCAGATCCGGCGGTCAGGATCCGGTTGATCTTCGGCACGAACGAGGAAAGCGGGTTCGAGTGCGTTCACCACTACTTCAAGCACCAACCGTTGCCCGACATGGGCTTCTCTCCCGACGCCGGGTACCCGCTGTTCAACCGTGAGAAAGGTATCGTGAACTTCCATCTGTCGAGACCTCGCGGCCGGAAGGGCGACGTTCTGACCGCGTCCGGCGGCGAAGCGCTGAACATGGTAGCCAACCACGCGACCGCGCGCGTACGCCGTGGACCGCTCGCCGACGCGCTCCGTGTGCTCGGCGCAAGACGGGAAGAACGACACGTCGAGCCGCGCGTGTCGGTCGCCGATGACGGGGACGCGCTCGTCTGCGACGCGCGCGGAGTGAGCGCGCACGGGGGATCGCCCGCAAGCGGCGTGAGCGCGATCGCTCATCTGGTGCACGAAATCGCGCTCGCCGCCGCATCGGTCGAAGCGACCGATCGCGTCGCCGGGGTCGAAGCCGAGCTGTGCGCGATCGACCGACTTATCGGGTTCGAGACGCGCGGCGAGTCGTTCGGCATCGCGTGCCGCGACGAGGAGTCGGGAGAGCTGACGGTGAACTGGGGTTCGCTCGAGGTGACCGATGACCAGGTCCGGGCGGGACTCAATGTCCGCTACCCCGTGACCGCGGACTACGATCGCATCCTCGCCGTCGCACGCGGCCGCGCTGCGGAGCACGGGTTCTCGCTTCGCGAAGAGCATCACCTCCCGCCGCTCTTCGTACCGGAGGACCATCCACTGATCACGACGCTGCTGTCGGTGTACCGGTCGGTCACCGGTGATACGACGGCGCCGATGTCGATGGGAGGAGGCACGTACGCACGCGTGCTCGCGAACCGCGGCGTGACCTTCGGAGCCGGGTTCAAGGGCGATGACACGCGCGCGCACCGTAGCGACGAGTTCATCAGCATCGACAGCCTGATGCGCCACTGCGAGATTTCGACGCTCGCGCTGATCGAACTGGCGCGCGTCGCGGTTGCCGCCCCTCCGGCACCTTGACTTTCCCCAGCGTTGCAGTCAACATTGGGGCGTATGCCAAGGAGGACGCATGCCCGACAGATACTTCAACAACGGCTGGTTCGGTCGCCACCCGTCTGCGTACGAGATTGCGAGCCTCTTCATCGCCCCGCTGCGACGGCACGCCGCGCGCATCGCAGGACGCTCCCCCGGCAGGATCATCGACATCGCGACCGGTACCGGAGCGAACGCTCTGAAGCTGGCGCAGCTCGGTCACTCGGTGGTCGGCATCGACCTGGACAGGGAGATGCTCGCGAAGGCGGAGAAGAAGCGCCGCGCGCACCTGGACCTCGACTTCATGCACGGAGACGGAACCGCGCTCCCGTTTGACGACAACACCTTCGACGCCGCGACGATATCGTTCGCGATGCACGACGTGCCGCCGGAGATCGGCGTCGGGATCCTGCGCGAGGCGCGCCGTGTGGTCCGGCCGAAGGGACGCATTCACATCATCGACTATAACGACCTGGGCGCGGGCTTTGGCGCACGGCTCCTGTATCGGGTCGCGCGGTTCTACGAGACGCCGAACTACTTTGGATTCGTGCGTGGCGGTGTGGCACGGTATCTGGAAGCTGCAGGACTGACCGTCGATCGCAAGCGTCACTTCCTGGGCGCCGTGCAGTTCCTGTCCGCAGTGTAGCCGCGCTGGGGAATCCGCTCCGATCGTGGTACGCTTCTGCGCAAGAGAGGAAGTCAGATGGTACACAACCGCGTGGTTCGGCGTGTCGCGCCTCTGGTGGCGATGCTCCTCCTGGCTCTGTGCGCGACAGCGGTCGTCGCACAGTCGACCGAGATCCCCGATGCGGTAGAGCTGAACACGCTCTACGACAGCGCGATGTACGGCCCCGCCGTCCATACGATGGAGATCAACCGGCCGGGCAGTTATGCGCTCTACACGCGAAGCGATCTGCCGATGCGAGTCGTCATCACGCCGCCGTCGGGCCGGCCGATCGAACACGCGTATAGCCGCGAGCGCGACAACTTCGTGTTCCTGGACATCGCGCGCGCGGGGCTGCTGCGGATGGAGTTTGCGCTGATCGACGACCGCTACGACGAAGGCGCGTTCTACGGGTTTGTCGTGTCGGAGGCGGTCCCGCTGTCGATCGAACAAAGTGCCGAG
>SKVA01000187.1 GCA_007129695.1 Spirochaetaceae bacterium
GATCGCACCGATCGCGATCAGCAGGAGCTGTACGAGCAGATTCTGCCAGAAAGGCCTGGCCGACCAGTGGTCGGCTGTCTGGAGAGTGTTGGCTGCGGATCGTGTTGGGGCTAGCTTCTCAGCGGCCAGACGGCATCCTTGATCTCTTTGCCGGGGCGAAACACGACGACGCCGTGGTCCTGAACGCGGACTGTTTCACCAGTCTTTGGATTGCGTGCCCGATCGCGGCCCTTGCGGGTGCGAACCTCGAAGGTCCCGAACCCGCGGAACTCAACCGTGCGATCGTGCATGAGCGCGCCTTTGACCTCGGCGAAAAAGCCGTCGATTATGGCGTGAATGTCTTTCTTGCTTACGTCCATGCTCTCGGCGATGCTTTCAACGATCTCGGCTTTGGTAAGCTTGGTTCCCGTCATCATCACTCCTCGAGCTGGGCGCGGCTATGCCATCCGGTTCAGTCGCGCGTGCAGTCTCGATTTCGTTCGGGCTACTGTGTTCCGGTGGTAGATGCCTTTGCCGGCCGCGCCGTCGAGCAATCGGGTAACGCGATGGAGCTGTTCGCCCGCAGCGTCCTTGGTGTCGCTCTCAACAGCGGCGAGAAACTTGCGAATGTTCGTGCGTACCTGGCTGCGAACCGCGCGATTGCGAATCCGGTGCTTTTCACTCTGTTTGTGCCGTTTGGCGGCAGAGCTCTGGTCTCTCAAGTAAGTCCTCCGACTAGTAAATGATGGTGGCACCGTAAGTTACCACCGCCCCTCAAACCTGTCAACATCTGCGCTCAAAGCGCAGGTGGCTTCTTTCCTTTCGCGCGACAGGCGACTACACTACGAGGGTGCGAATTGCGATAATGCTCGCAGCCATCTTCGGACAACTGCTCGTGTGGGAGTTCACTCTGAAGACGCTGTCGGCGCTGAACCGGCGTGCGGCGCGCAACTACGTCGAGCGGCGCGTGTCGTGGATGGCGACCCGCCTGTTTGCGATCGTGCGCTATTACGGTCGGCTGAGGGTCGATCTCGATCGTGGGCTTGCCCACGACGTTCCGAGTCCTGTCGTCTTCTGCGCGAACCATCAGAGTGTCGCCGATATCGTCGTTCTGCTCGCATCGCTTCCGAATCACGGGCTCCGGTTCGTCGCGAAGAAGGAGCTTTCCCGCGGCTTTCCTGCGGTTTCCGAGGTGCTTCGGCTCGGTGGGCACGCGCTCATCGACCGGACCGGCGACTATCGCACCGTCGTTCGACGGCTCGAACGGCTTGGGCGCGATGTCGATGCGGGTAGATGCCCGGTAGTGTTCCCCGAAGGCACTCGTTCGCGCGACGGCGCGGTTCGCTCGTTCCATCCCGGCGGTATCCGGACGATTCTTGCCGGAAGAACCGCGCCGATCGCTGCGGTCGCCGTCGATGGAGGGTACCGCATTGTAACGATGAAAGACCTTGCGAAGCGGATGAACGCGGTCACCTACCGCGCACAGCTTGTCGGTGTCTTCACCCACGACGGGTCGAAGCGGGGCATCCAGGCCGCCGTCGACTCCGCTCACGACGCGATTGTCGAGCAGATCAGGGCCTGGCGGTCGGAAACGGATTGAGATGAACGCATATCGGACGCTGCTTCCCTACTTCCGCAAGTACGCCTGGGCGTACGTCCTCGGGATCCTGTCGCTCGCGCTGACGAGCGGCAGTCAGATACTGATCCCCCAGTTTCTGCGGATCGCGATGGACTTGATCGCGACCGGTGTCTTCGATCTGCGCTCGATCGCGCTTCTGATGCTGCAGCTGATCGGGGTATCGGTCGCGATCGCCGTCGGGCGCTACGGGTGGCGGCGGTTCATCATCGGATCGGCGATGCGGATCGAGGCCGATCTGCGGCGTCGCCTGTTCGACAGCCTGCTGCGGCTGCAGCCGAGCTTCTACGCGCGAAGCCAGATTGGAGACATCATGGCGCGCGCGACCAACGACATGAACGCGGTACGCATGGCGTCGGGTATGGCGCTTGTCGCGCTGTTTGACGGGCTGTTCATGACGGTCGCGATCCTGACGATCTTGTTCGCTCAGCAACCGCTGATCGCGCGGCTGATAATCATCCCGCTTCCGCTCATCGCGATGATGACGTTGTTTCTTGGCGGGTTCATACGGGGGATGTTCCGCAGCGTCCAGGAGGGGTTCTCCGACCTCAGCCGGCACGCCCAGGAGGTGTTTTCCGGGATACGCGTCGTGAAGAGCTTCGTGAAGGAACGGTTCTTCCTTGACCGCTTCCGCGGCGCAAACGACGAGTACCAGCGGCGGAACATGCGGCTTGTCCGGATCTGGGGGCTCTTTTTCCCGGTTGTGAGCTTTCTGGCCGGCATGATGACGCTGCTCCTGCTGCGGTTCGGCGGCGAAGCGGTGATCCTTGGCTCGCTGTCACCGGGTGAGTTTGTCGCGACACTCAGCTATATCGAGATGCTGATCTGGCCGATGCTCGGCGCCGGCTTCACCGTGAACCTGTTGCAGCGTGGTGCCGCGTCGCTCGGAAGAATCAACGAGATTCTCGACGAAGAGCCCGAGATCGCCTCTCCAGACGGAGCGGTGACAGAAATGACCTCGTCGGCGATCTCGATTCGCGGACTGACGTTCGCGTACGAGGATGCTTCGCAGCCCGCGCTTCTCGACGTGTCGGTTGAAATCCCTGAGGGGACGAGCCTCGGGATCCTTGGACGTACCGGTTCGGGCAAATCGACGCTTCTACGGCTGTTGCCGCGGCTTTCGAACCCTCCGCGTGGGACGGTGTTCATCGGAGGAGTCGACATCCTCGATTACGATCTTGCGACGCTGCGCGACGCTTTCGGCACCGTGCCGCAGGATACCTTTCTCTTTTCCGCGCCGCTACGTGACAATATCGCATTCTCCACGCCCGATGCGAGCGACGAGCTCGTCGATCACGTTGCGGAGGTGTCGACGATCAGCCGCGACCTGCAGCTTTTCCCCGACGGGTTAGCGACCACCGTCGGTGAGCGTGGGCTCACGCTGAGCGGTGGGCAGAAGCAGCGCGTCGCGATCAGCCGAGCACTCGCGAAGAATCCGCGCATCCTCGTGTTCGACGATGCGCTGTCGGCGGTCGACACCGAGACCGAAGAGCTGATTCTCAAAAGGCTGCTCAACGAGCGCGCCGATCGCACAAGCGTCATCGTCAGTCACCGCGTCAGCACGCTGTCGACCGCGGACCGGATCGCGGTTTTCGAAGGCGGGAGACTCGTTCAGTACGGCACGCACGAGCAGCTCATTGCCGAAGAGGGCTTCTACAGCGAGGTCGCTGCGCTGCAGCAGCTTTCCGACAGCGGAGCGGAGCACGAACATGGAAGATGAGAAGATCATCGCCGGGTACGACCCGACGATCATGCGCAGGCTGCTGCGGTATGGACGCCCGTACCGGGTAATGATCGCGGTAGCGGTCGTCGCGCTCCTGTTCGGCATCTCTTCAGAGTTGCTTCTGCCCGTGGTGATCCAGCGCGCTGTCGATAACCACCTTGTCGTCAAGTACGCACGGATCGATGATGCAGCGGCGGCTCGAGTCGAGCTACGCGCTCTCGACACCAGCGGTGCGGTGTCGATCAGCGGGTCGGTCTACATCCCCGACAACCGGCTCGTTGCGGTCAGCGGCGTCGACCGACGACAGCTTGAGGCCGACGGCGTGCTCGAGGCTACCCGATATTACGTCTTTCCGTTCGACGACGACACCGTCGCGCTGTTCGATGGTCGGTTCGATGAGCTGATGGCCGATCGTGGGGTCCACGAGTCGCGCTCCTACGCTGCGATCGACGCATCGATGCTCGGCGGCCTGTCGCAGGACACGCTACGCGCGATCCGCTCGCACGACCTTGAGAACCTTGTGCGCTATGCCGGGTTGTTCGCGTCGCTGCTGATCGGTGTCCTGGTGTTCACGTTCTGCCAGATCTACCTGATGGCGCTGACCGGCCAGGGAGTCATGAAGGATCTGCGATCCGAGCTCTTCTCGCATACCGTTGCGCAGCGACTCGCCTACCTGTCGGGGCACCCGGTCGGACGACTGGTCACGCGCGTCACGAACGACGTCGAAACGATCAACCAGCTGTTTACCGAGGTTCTCATCAACCTGCTGCGCAACTTCGCTCTGATGCTCGGGTCGCTCGTGACGCTGATGCTCCTGAACTGGAGGCTCGGACTCGTCACGATCGCTACGCTTCCCGCCGTGCTGCTACTCACGATTTTCTTCAGGCGCCGCGCGAGGGAAGCGTTTCGTAATGTCAGATTGTGGGTGTCGCGCGTCAACGCGTTCCTGAGCGAGCATCTGTCGGGAATGTCGATCGTGCAGCTCTTTGTTCAGGAAGAACGCGTCAACCGGCAGTTCACCGAGCGCAACGACAAGCTCCTCAACGCGAACCTGAGCGAGATGTTTGTCTTTGCCGTGTTCCGGCCGATGATCGACCTGCTGAGCTCGGTGTCGATCGCGGTCGTCGTCTACTTTGGAGCGTCGTTCGTGACCTCAGGACTGGTCTCACTCGGGATCCTGATCGCGTTTGTGAACCTGATCAGGCGCTTCTACCAGCCGGTGATGCAGATTTCCGAGCAGTTCACGATCCTTCAGAGCGCGATCGCCGGCGCCGAACGCGTGTTCGAGATGCTCGATACCGTAGAGCGAATTCCTGATACCGGGACGTACACGCCGGTTGGCGCGCCTGCCGGCAGGCTCGATTTCGATCGCGTGACGTTCGCGTACAAAGCCGACGAGCCGGTGATCCGCGACATGACGCTTTCGATCGATGCGGGGGAGACGATCGCGATCGTCGGCTACACTGGCGCCGGCAAAACCACGATCGCGAGCCTGCTCACCCGCCTCTACGATATCCAAAACGGGTCGATCCGGCTCGATGGCGTGGATATCCGTGAGTACGAGCGCGACACTCTGAGAACGCTCATCCAGCCGATCCAGCAGGACGTGTTTCTGTTCAGCGACACGATACGAAACAACATCACGCTAGGGCTCGATATCGACGATGATCGGCTCGCCGAAATCTGTACGATGGTTCAGGCCGACGGTTTCATCGAGCGCCTTCCGGCGCGGTACGACACAAGACTGACCGAGGGCGCGACGAACATCTCTACCGGTCAACGTCAGCTGCTGAGCTTCGCTCGGGTGCTCGCGCACGATCCACGTATCATCATCATGGATGAAGCAACCGCGAGCATCGATACCGAGACCGAACAGCTGATCCAGATCGCCGTCGAACGTCTGATGGAGAACCGGACCGCGCTCGTGATCGCGCACCGGCTATCGACGATCAAGAACGCAGACCGGATCGTCGTGTTGTCGGCCGGACAGATCGTAGAACTCGGAACGCACGAGCAACTGATCGCGCGGCGTGGGCACTACTACAACCTCTACCGGCTGCAGTATCAGGAGTCCCCGGCGTCGTCCAACACCACCCAGCGCTGATCGCCCGAGTCGTAGCGAATGCGCTCGGCGCTCAGCGTCGCAGAGCGTTCGCGGTTGTCAATCCGTACGACCCGCGTGAGCAGATTCACGTCTGAGACCCGTAGCGACTCCTCGCCCCAATAGACTCGCGCGCCGACACCCGGCACTCCCCGCTTGGCGTCACGGTAGAAGTCGTACTCGTACTCCAGACAGCAGAGCAATCGCTCGCACGGACCAGAGATCTTCGCGGAGTTGAGCGACAGGTTCTGCGCCTTCGCCATGCGGATCGAGACGGCCTTCAGCCGATCCGATACTCCGTTGCAGCAGAGTACCCGACCGCAGATACCAAGGCCGCCGACGATGCGCGACTCGTCGCGAACACCGATCTGCCGCAGCTCGATCCTGACCCGGTACTCGTGCACCAGGTCTTTTACCAGATCCCTGAAATCGACCCGCGTCTCTGCGGTGAAGAGCAGGACCAACCGCGATCGGTCGATCGAATAGTGCGCGCTGACCATCGACATCGAAAGACCGCGCTGATCGACGAGCTGTTTCGCGAACCCGAGCGCCTCGTCTGCGTCACGGTCGTTCTCCGCGGCGATCCGTCGATCCTCATCGCTGGCTGTCCGGATGATCGCGACCGGTTTGTCGTACTCGTCACGCGTCGCGTCGGTCACGCATCCGAGCACGCGCGCGATGTCATCGCCATAGCGGGTGGGAACCACGACGTCGTCGCCGCAGCGCAGCTGCATCCCGTTCACGCTGCACAGCACACTCTCACGAGTATGGCCAAGACGCACAACGACTTCGTCGTCCTGTATCGGTTCCTGCCGGCCGCCACTCTGGCAGCACTGCAGGCAAGATTGCTGATCGCTCATTTCATCCCCTCACGACTACCGTGTCAGATCGACAATAAGACCGTTGATCTCGTCGATGCGCGCGAGCAGATCGATCTGATTGCGCTGCGACGACACCATCCCGGCCGCAAGCTGTTCGAGCTTGCGGTCGATCACGTGGACCAACGCGTATCGCTTGCGCTTCAGGATGTTCGATCCCGATACGCGCTCCTCTACGATCAGGCCGCGGCGAACGACCGCAGAGAGGAAGCGACGGACCGTTTCCTTGTACGCCATCAGTGTGTCGGTGCGTACATCGCGCCGCAGTCGGTCACCGGCTTCGAATACCGCATCGAGCAGCGCGGCGGTCTCCGCATCGGTCATCGCCGGGACGACATCCGCATGCTCCGACTCGGCGCTCCGCTCGAGCTCCGAATCGAACACGCCGGTCGATCCGGCCGCGCGTTTTGCGTCATCCTTGCCACCGACGCGCCGACGATAGCTGAAAAAACCTGCGCCGCCTACCCGTTCCACTCGGCGCTCTCCACGGGCACCGCCTCACCGCCGCGATCGGCGGTGGTGCGACGAACCGCATCGGATTGCTCGCGGGTACGGATACTCTCGAGCAGCAGCTTCTTCTTCTGCGCGTCGATGACCGATCGACCGGCTGACGCGTCATCGCCAGATATCTCGAACGTACCGCTGAAGCGGACGCCTGATTCGACGACCAGCCGCGGAGCGCTGATCCTGCCAACCACTATCGACGATGAAAGCAGGACGACCTTCTGCGACGCCAGAATCTCACCACGGAACAGACCGCCTATCACAACCGAACCGGCTTCGATCGCGCAATCGGCGCGACCGCGCTGACCGATGATCACGCGACCGTCGGTCTTGACCGACCCTGAAAAATCACCGTCGATTCGCAGCAGGCCGTTCAGCTCAACGTGGCCCCGGAACATCGTGCCGGGACCGACGATCGAGTTGATGAATGTCTCTTCTGAGTGTCGGTCGACGGCCATGCTACGACCTCGCACGTCCGCGCAGCGTGTAGTCGGGGCGTGCAAGCTTCAGGAAGTGCGACGGATCTATGAGTTCGGTCCCGATCCAGATTGAGAACGTCAGATGCGGCCCGACCGACACCGCATTGTTGCCCATCGCGCCGATACGCTGTCCCTGAATGACGTGCTGACCTTCCCGGACCGCGACCCGTCCAAGACTCGCGTATCGGGTGCGGAAGCCATACTTGTGGTCGATCTGAACGTACGCCCCCGTACCGCCGGCAACGTCGACTCCGATCGTTGACACGACTCCACTCGCTGCGGCCACGACGGGTGTACCCGGGTAGTATGAGATGTTGAGCCCGCGATGCATGTGCCAGACGCCCGTTATCGGGTTGATGTTCGGACCGAACTCCATTGTCACGTATCCGAGACCGTTACCGACGGGCCACTTGTTTGGAATGTCGCTGAGCAGCTGCTGATGCGCCTGGAGCACACCTCCGATCTCAGTCAGAGGACCTACCGAACCGCGCAGCGATGCGACGATTCGTCTGAGCTCGGCTATCTCGCGAACCTGGCCGGCTGTGACTACGTCGAGGTTCAGAAGCGCGGCAAGATCGCCACCCGATGTCGGAACTTCCTGGCCCCCGTCGCGATCGGCGTCGAGCCGACGCAGCGTCGTCGCGAGTACGCGTTCGAACTCGTCGTAGACCTGGAGGAACTCGCCAACTTCCTGTCGTACGACGTCGAGCCCGGCCTCTGCTTCGCGCAGGCGCGCGTCGCTTATCCGGGCGACGCGATCGCTGCCGGTGAAACGCGACGCAAGGTAGAAGAAGCCGGCGACAAGCCCGACGGTCATGATCGCAAGCAGCCCAAGCGCAAACCAGTTGAGCTGAACGTTGACGACGCGTCGTTCCGAGTGCGGGATGAACATGACCGTGAAACGCTGGCGTCCGGCACGGTAGAACAGCGTGATTCGGGCTCGCAGACCGGCGAACCCACTTCGGAGTCGATCGCCTTTGGTGGCCGACCGGCGCGGGCGCTCTGAGCTCTGCTGTGATGAATCTGAACGGGTTCTCTTGCGGTTTCGGCTCTTCATGATGACCGGTGGCTAACGCTACCACGCCCCCCGGGCTTTGTCAAACCACCTGGTTGACGACGCACCGAACCGGTGCTATGTTCTTAGCGTCGGTTCGCTCACGATCTGAATCATCACAACGGAAGCATTTATGAAGTTATTTGACTCTCATGCCCATATCGGGTTGATCCATGAAGACCCGATCGAACAGCTCATTGTTGTTCAGGAAGCCAAGCGCGAAAGCGTCGACGGCATCCTGTCGATCTGCAATAATCTCCGTGACTTCTTCCAGGTCTACGAGAATCTCAAGACTGCGTCACACGTCTACTATGCGATCGGTGTTTCGCCTTCGGAAGTAACGAATCCAGGCAAGGAGTGGCAGAACCAGGTCGAAGAGGGTGCCCGCCGGGAACGCGTCGTCGCGATCGGCGAAACAGGTCTTGACTACTTTCGCAAGTTCGGAGACAAGGATTCGCAGATCGAGCTGTTCATCGCGCAGCTCGAGATTGCCGACCGCCTCGACCTCCCGGTAGTGATACACAACCGAGATGCCGGTGCCGATGTGCTTGACATTCTGCGACAGAAACGACCTCGGCGCGGTGCAGTCCTTCACTGCTATTCGGAAGACTGGAGCTACGCTGAGCAGGCGCTCGAACTCGATCTCCACATTTCCTTCGCCGGAAACGTGACGTACCGCAACGCGCGCAACCTCCACGAGACCGCGAAGAAGATGCCGATCGAACGCATGCTCATCGAAAGCGAGAGCCCGTTCATGGTACCGGCGTCGCAGCGCGGCAAGCGCAACAAGCCGGCGTACCTCAAAGAGACCGCGCTCTTTCTGGCCGAACTGCGCGAGATGGATCCCGAAGCGTTCTGCGCTCAGATCCACGCGAACTCGCACGAGTTCTTCCGCATCGGGTAGCTTCCGTGGTCGGTACGTGCGACGGCTGCCTGTTTCCGCGGATGGCATGAAGCATTTCTGCGGCGTCGCCGCGATTCACAGTCGCGCCGAGATCAAC
>SKVA01000129.1 GCA_007129695.1 Spirochaetaceae bacterium
CGACACGGTCGCAGTGACGTTCTGCAACTCAACGCCGTTCTCAGGCAACCACGATCGCAACGCCGACGACCTGGTCGCGGTCGCCGCGCAACTCGCGCCAGGATCGACCCCGGTCGTCTACGCCGGTTTCAGCGCGGGAGGCCTGTCGGCGCTGCTGGCGGCCGACGCCGACAGGCGCGCGACCGCGTACCTCGGGCTCGATGCGGTCGACAGCGGTGGGCAGAGCGAACGGGTCGTGCGCCTGCGGATGCCCGCGCTCTACCTCTTCGCCGAGCCCGGCTCGTGCAACGCCGACGCGAACATGGCGCGCGCGATGCCCGCTTCGTCACCGCTGTTGGCGCTTCGTATCCCGTTCACGACGCACTGCGACTTCGAGCACCCGACCGACCGCGGATGCGAACGGTTCTGCGGACGCATCGAGCCCGAGGACGCGCAGGCCGCGATCGCGGAGACGGTGCGGTCGCTCGCGACCGCGTGGATCGTGATGCAGGCGGGAGCCGATCCGGCCGCGCGCATGACCTTCGCACCCGACGCGCGCGCCGATCTGGAGCGTCGACGGCGGATCGTGACGCTTCACGCCGACTAGACGTCGCAGTAGCGGCAGAGCTCGATCCCGACGTTTTCGCAGTAGTCGACGATCTCCATATCCATGAACATCCGGCGCTGACGGTTGCGGTTGATCGCCTCTTCGCCGGCCGGACGCCCCGGCAACTTGAACCGCGCGAACTCTTCATCCTTGGTCGCCGGGTGCCCGACCAGCAGATAGGTGCCCGGCGCAACGTTCGCGAGCTGATCGGCCATCTCGGTCCCCGGATGCTCGGCGGGCATCGCGAACCCGGGCAGGCGAGCGAGCGCGCCGGTATCGAACAGGCGCCGATTCGCGATCAGACCGTGCTCGTCGGCGAACGCCAGGAGCCGCTCGGCGAGCCCCGGGATGCGCCCGATGCCCATGTGCTCGTCAAGGTACGAGACGGCGAAGCCCAGATTCTGGAGCAGGTCGAGCTGAGCGGCGACCTCCTGCATCACTGCGTCAAGGTCGGGCCGAGCCGCCTCGAGCGACTCGACGTCAAAGTGCATCGAGCCGTCCGGCCGCACGAACGACGACGCAGCGGCCCCGATCAGCGGGGTCCAGCGGAGATTCTCCCACTCCGCGGTCAAGGTGACGTGAAGGCCGAACGAGACCCGATCGCCGATGTCCCCGAGTTCCTGGTACGCGTTACGGATTGCAGGCGCAGGTGCCATCAGACTCACATTCCGAGCGATCCCGTCGGTCACGCTCTCCCTGATCGCGCGGTTCGCCACCGCGTGCATACCTGCGTCGTCTGCCCGGGTCACCAAACGGATTCCGTTCATAACAAGCCTCCATGTACTGTGAGAATGCGGGTAGGATACACCAGTTCCGCGGTGCCGTCATCCGCGCCGCGCGACTGGTTGGCGCGATCGGGGCTTTGGGGTACGATTCCTGATCGAAGAAGTGGGAGAACTCATGAGCGAGCACTTTGACACCGACGCGATCCGGATGCAGACCGCGCGCGGACCGCACCACGAGCACAGCGTGCCGGTCTACCTCACATCGAGCTTCCTGTTCGACAGCGCCGAGCAGGCGAAGGCGCTGTTCGCAGGCGAAGAAGAGGGGCTGATCTACTCGCGCTACGGAAACCCGAACACCGACGAGTTTGTCACGAAGCTCTGCGCGATGGAGGCGACCGAGGACGGCATCGCGACCGCGACCGGCATGGCTGCGATGTTCGCGTCGATCGCGGGTTTGCTGAAGTCGGGCGACCATATCGTCGCGTCGCGCGCGCTCTTTGGATCGACGGTGCAGATCATGCAGAAGATCCTTCCGCGCTGGGGGATCGAGACGACCTTCGTCGACGCGACCGACCCGGCCGCGTGGGACGCCGCGGCGGGCCCGCGGACGAAGCTCTTCTTCGCCGAAACGCCGTCGAACCCGGGCCTGGAGATCGTCGACATCGCGGCGGTCTCCGAAGTCGCGCACGCGCGCGGCGCGGTGTTCGTCGTGGACAACTGTTTCGCGACACCCTACCTCCAGCAGCCGGCGCGCCTTGGGGCCGACATCGTCACGCACTCGGCGACGAAGTTCATCGACGGACAGGGGCGGGTACTCGGAGGCGCCGTGCTCGGCAGCGCCGAGCTGATCGAACCGCTGCGCTTCTTCGCGCGACAGACCGGCCCGGCGCTCTCCCCGTTCAACGCGTGGGTGCTGTCCAAGAGCCTGGAGACGCTGTCGGTCCGGATGGACCGCCACTGCGAAAACGCGCTCGCCGTAGCGCGACACCTGGACGCGCACCCCCGCGTGTCGAAGACGCTGTATCCCTTCCTGGAGTCGCACCGGCAACACACGCTTGCGAAGCGACAGATGAAGCACGGCGGCGGGCTTGTAACCTTCGAAGTGCCCGGCGGCGAGGCCGGCGGGATGCGGTTCCTGAACGCGCTCGCGATGGTCAGCCGATCGTCGAATCTGGGCGACACCCGAAGCATCGCGACGCACCCATCGACGACGACGCACGCGAAACTGACCGACGCAGAGCGAGCGGCGATCGGCATAACCCCGGGCACGGTCCGGTTGTCGGTCGGACTCGAAGCTGTGTCGGACATCATCGCCGACCTTGACCGGGCGCTTCAAACCACCTGACACCGAGGTACGCGTAGCCGAGCGTCCTGCCTTCCGAGCATTTGCCTTCCTCCCGAGCGTCCGGCGCGGCCGCGGCGGCGAGGGTTCATTTGCTTGTTCCTCCAGTAGTTAGTACGCTAAACAGAGGAGGAACCTATGAACACAACAGGAGCTGGTGGAGCCGGAATGGGCGGCGCGGGCGGTACCGGAGGCACCGGACAGCCGGGACTATTCGGTTTTTTCGCGCTCAACGAATGGAACAAGGCGAAGCCCGACGAGCTCAAGAAGGAACTCACGAACGCGATCGCGCAGGATCCGGAAGTGACCGACGCGTCTAACATCGGCGTCGAGCCGGTGTTGGAGGGCGGCAAAGTCGTTGCGATCAGGCTGAACGGCAAGGCTGAGAGCCGCAAGGAATCCGAGCGAGCCGAGCAGATCGTCCACGTCAACACGAAGGATGGAGTGGACGTAGTAAACGAGCTCGTCGTCGACTGATGGTAGTCGCCCAGACAGCGGGCTGGAAGCTGCTCGCGCTCAGGGGAACGGTCGCTGCGCTCTTCGGCGTGTTCGCGCTCGTGCGCCCCGCGACGACAGCGACCGCGGTCGTCGTACTGATCGGCGCGTTCGTGCTCGTTGACGGGCTACTCGGGACGATCGGCGCGTTTCGGACGGGCGACAGGCCGGGTCAGACGACGCTCGGCATCGCCGAAGGCGTACTCGGTCTCGTCGTCGGGCTGATCGCGGTCATCGCTCCGCACGCGGCGCTGCGCTTTCTGTCGATCATGATCGGCTTGTGGGCACTTCTGACCGGCGCGCTCGAAATCGCGGCGGCAATAGGTACCAGATCGGTCGATGTGTCAGTGCCGGCTGCGCGCGGCGCCGGTGGCGACGGACGCGTGAACTGGCTCCTCGGCATCGCCGGAGCGCTGTCGCTGATCCTCGGCGGGATACTCGTGTTCTCCCCGGGAGCTGGAGTCGTACTGATCACCGTACTCATCGGGGTCTACGCGCTCGGATTCGGGATCGCGCTCATAGCGCTCGCGCTGCGCCTCAGGCGCGCGCCCACCGTCGCGCGATAGCGTGCCGCGCGGTTGCCGATACCCCGCGGTGGCCCGCGGGAACCGTCACCACCGCTCACCAATCGGCACGCCGGCGAGCAGATCGCTGATCCGGACCGGCTCGTGGCGATCGATGCTAATCGCAGCCGCGACGCCGACCATGATCGAGTATGTACCGTCGACCTGGTTCGCGCGACGACGCAGCGGATCGTGTTCGCGGTGCTCGCCGAATATGTCGTTCAGCAGCACCGGGTCGCCGCCGCCGTGCCCGCCGGTTCCGGTATCGGGCTCGACGGCAATCGGTCGCGTGAACTCCTTCGCGTACGCAATCCCTACCTTCCCACGCTCGAGTTCGCCGGGGACGCTGCCGTCGCCGTTTATGTACGTGTTCTCGCTCGCGTAGTGCTCGATCCGTCCGGCGGTCCCGTTGAACGCGATCCGGTAGCCTTCGACCGGCGAGTACGCGTGAAGCATGTAGCTCAACAGCGCGCCGCCGCGGTAGCGCACCGAGACACTCATCGTGTCCCAGATGTCGATCTCATCGCTGAAAACGCAACGGTCGCGGAAGTAACCGTCGTGCTGCTCGTTGTCCGCGTAGAGCTTCTTCAACCCCTCTGTTGACTGCAGATCGAGGTAGAACGGACACTTCGACGCAACCGGGCAATCGCTGCACCGCTCTGCGTGCGAGTCCAGTCCGAGCTCGCTCGCGCGCTCAGGGGTGTAGTAGCGCAGGCTGCCGTGCGCGAACACCTCTTCGGGCACGTCATCGATCCACCAGTTGACCAGGTCGAAGTGATGCGTCGCCTTGTGGACCAGGAGCGATCCGGAGTTCTCGCGATATCGGTGCCAGCGCCGGAAGTAATCGGCGCCGTGGCGGGTGTCGAGGTGCCAGCTGAAGTCGATGCTGAGCACGCGCCCTACCGCGCCGTCCATGATCATCCGGCGGACCTGACTCCGCGGCGGCGAGTAGCGGTAGTTGAACGTGACCTGCAGCTCACGCTCGCTCTGCGACCGTGCTTCCAGGATGTCGCGGCACAGCTCAGTAGTGGTCGTCATCGGCTTTTCGGTCACGACGTCCAGGCCCGCACGAAGCCCGCGGATGATGTAATCGGCGTGCGAGCGGTCGGGGCCGGTCGTGACGATGAGCCGATCGGGGCGCGTCTCTGCGATCATCCGGTCGAACTCGGCATCGGTGAACACCGGCACTTCTACGCCGGTCTCCCCCGCGATCACCTGCTGATAGTGACGCGCGCGCCCCGGGTTCCGGTCGCACAGTCCGACAAGCTCGCAGTCGGGAAAGTCTCGAACCACGGCCCAGATATACATCGCCGACCTGCCGCCGGTCCCGACTATCGCGTAACGCGTCATACGTCCTCCATCGCCCACGGCACACCCAGATTCGACTCAGCGTTGTGCCATCGATGGCACAACGCTGAGGAACGCTACCACGTCGATGCAAGCCCGTCAAGCGCGTTTCGGCTTTTGGTCGCGACCGACGATCGCGGTATGTTTCAGGCATGGCACATCGACACGGTCAGTCACTATGGATCGGCGCACGCGTCGCGCTTGTCGCGCTGCTCGCTCTTGCCGCCGGTGTCGTGAGTCCGGCGCCGCTTCGCGCATCGTCGCTATCGGTGATGGTGTACAACATCCGCCACGAACGGCTCGATTCGGGGGATCAATCGTGGGAGAGGCGTCGGCCCCTCTACATGGAGATGGTCGACGACTACCGCCCCGACATCCTCGCGGTTCAGGAGGCTTCCGAGCAGCAGCGGCGCGACGTCCTGGAGGACAACCCGCGGTTCGCGTACGTGGAGCCGGGCCACGATCACCAGAACGCGGTGTTCTTCGACCGCGACCGATTTGTCGCGCTCGAAGCCGGCGTCGTCTGGATATCGTCGACGCCGAAGATCCCCGATTCGATGGACTGGGATCCGGTCGAGCCGCGTACGGTCTACTGGGTTGGGCTGCTCGACACCGAGCGCAGCGCGCGCGTCTGGGTGTTCAACACGCATCTGGACTACCGGTCGGCCCGATCGCGCGAGGTCGGCATGGAGCTGATCTACGAGCGTCTGGCCGAAATCCATCCCGGCGACCACGTGCTCGTCGTCGGCGACTTCAACGCGCACATAGGCAACGAGATCTTCGGCCCGTTATGGGTCGATCCCCGCGACGCCGCGTCGACGGGACCGCCGCAGGGACCGTTCCAGGAGGCGAAGCTCGCGATCGATCCTGAGTCGGCCTCCTATGGCACCTGGCACAACTGGACGGGCGACGCAGACGCGTTCCGCATCGACTTCATCATCGCGTCACGGGGCCTGCGGCCGGTGGAGGCGACGATCGACCGCCGCCGGATCGACGGGCTGTGGCCGTCCGACCACTTCCCGGTGCACGCGGTGCTCGAGTACCGCCCGTAGGGCGGCGGGGCGGGGCCGATCCGTTCGAGCCACGGGAATCAACGAGCGACGTTCAGGCTCCAGTCGTACTCGAAGCGGGGTCGACCGCGGTGTCCTGTGGCCGCGAACGCGCGCAGGCGCTCTGCGAGCGGCGCGTCGGCGTAGCCGAGCGCGTGATCGACGACCCCGGCAATCGATCCGCCGAAGTCGACCTGGTACCAGTCGTAGATGCTGGAAAAAAGCGGTCGCGACCCCGACAGGTCGATCGCGCGTGGATGGTTGACGAACTCGCGCGCGGCGCGGGTGTAGAGTTCATCCCAGTTCGCTCCGGTGAACGGTTCGCTCTGCAGGTTCGGGCAGCCGATACTCGCGCAGTTGACCGCGTAGTGGATCCGCGGGTCGTCCCAGATCGGGCGCATGATCCGGTGCTCGATGTCGTTCAACGTGATCCGCTCTCCTTCGACGGTCACGAGCGGCGCGTCCCAGGGATGCCGGTTGAGCGCGGGGCCCGATATCCTGATATCGCGGATCGAGCTCACCGGGTAATGCTCCAGAATCAGCTCGATCGTCACCGCGTTGTAGAGGTTGGTCCAGTACGCGAGCTGTTCGTCGCGGTTCAGCGCGGAGACCGGCACGCGCTCCAGGTCGGCGATGTACGCCTGAAGCCGTCGCCGCGCGTCAGGAGTGACGTGGCCGTAGCGCACCAGGTTCACGCCCGACCGGTCGCCCGTGACCAGGTACTCGGCCAGGAATGCACCCCACTCGCCGTGGTCGATCGTCACCGTCGACGCCGGATCGTGCGCCTCCCAGCGCGGCCACAGCTCCGCCTGCGGTGCGGCGGCAAGTGGGGCCGCGGACAACAGAGTGAGACCCAGGACGATCATGACCACCAGTCTCGTCGATAGTCGCATCATGTTCTCTCCTTCGGGCGTGCGGGACTCCCGTTCGCCGGTATACCGTGCGCGGGCTGCGCTTCGCGCGGTCCGCTACCGCGGTAGCGATGCAGGAAGCGCAGGATCGAGCGTACCCGGTCGTTGAAGAGCCTGGGCGCGAGCGATCCGCCGACCGCCTTCTTGTAGCTCTCAAGGACCGTTGGATACGGGTAGATCGGCCCCATCAGCGCGCTCGGCTTCCACCGCCCGGTGACCGCGAAGAGCGCGGGTCCGAGCAGTTCGCCCGCGTGCGGCCCGACGATCTGCGTGCCGATCACGCGCCCCTTCGGTCCGACCAGGATCTTCATCACGCCGTCGGTTTCGCCCTCTGCCTGCGCGCGGTCGACCGCGTCGAACGGCTGGCGTATCACGTCGTAGCGGATCCCGGCCTCGGTCGCAGAGCGCTCGTTGTGCCCGACCGACGCGATCTCCGGGTCGGTGTACGTGCACCACGGAACCGCGCGGTAGTCGATCGTGCCGCCGACGCCGAGCGCGAAGCGGCGCACCGCGACCGACCCTTCGGCGCCGGCTACGTGCGTGAACAGGTACTGGCCGTTGCAGTCGCCGATCGCCATGATGTGGCGCTGCGCGGTACGCAACGTCGAATCGACCGGGATGAAGCTGCGCTCCACGGTCACTCCGGCGTGGTCCAGATCCAGATCGGCGGTGTTCCCCTGGCGCCCGGTCGCGACCAGGATCTGGTCGGCTTCGAGCCGTCGTTCGGGACTCCCGGCGAGCACGACGGTCTTTCCGTTTGGTCCGGCCTCCACGCGCGCGATCGACGCGCCGACGTACACGTCGACACCGTCGGCCTCCAGTCGGCGCTGCACGATCCCGGCAACGTCGGCGTCTTCCTTGATCAGGATCTGGTCGGCAACGTCGACGACGCTGACCTTCGATCCGAGTCGGCTGAACGCCTGCGCCATCTCGATCCCGATCGGACCCGCGCCGATCACCACCATGCGCGGGGGCAGTTCGGACAGCGAGAAGACGTCGACGTTCGTGATGTAGCCGACATCGGCGAGGCCTGGTACCGGTAACCCGCGCGGAGAGCTGCCGACGGCCAGAACGACCTTACTCGCCGACAGCCGCGTGCCGTCGGCGAGCTCGACTTCGTGCGGCGATACGAACCGTGGCGACCCGAAATAGACGTCGGTGCCAAGCGAAGTGAACCTTTCGGGCGAGTCGTGGTGCGCGATCGCGGCGATCACCGACTGCACGCGCGCGTTCACCGCCCCCATATCGACCGGTGGTGGGATGACCGGCGGAAGCCCGAAACGCGCCGACGAGCGCATCTCGTGGTAGACCGACGCGGTGCGCAGAAGAGCCTTGCTCGGCACGCAGCCGTAGTAGAGGCAGTCGCCACCCAGGTGCGCCTTCTCAACCAGCGCGGTCTTCAGCCCCAGCTGTGCGCTCCCCGACGCGGTCGTGAGCCCGGCGGCCCCACCGCCGACGACGAGAATGTCATGCGTGAATCGTGCCACCCTACCCCCTCATGACCGCTTACGCGATCGCGATACTTGCACGTACAAGTGTGAACTTCACGCTTGCGCGTCGAATCGTCAAGCGATTTCGTACCGGAGTGTTTTTGTTGCATTCCGGCTCGATGCAGGATAACTTGCATATGAAAGTTTTTTGGAGGCGCAGAGATGACACCACGCATACAGACCACGGTCAAGGCGATCGTCGCGGTCGTGCTGATCGCGGTACTCCTGATCCTGGGGCGCGTCTTTGACGTGCCGCTCCATCTGCGTAACGTGATGACGTGGATCGACGGGCTGGGGTTCGTCGGCGTGTTCGTGTTCATCGCTCTCTACGCGACGCTGACCGTTCTGCTGGTGCCGGGTACGATCCCGACGCTCGCCGCGGGAGCGATCTTCGGCGTCGTGCAGGGTAGTATCTACGTGTCGCTCGGCAGCACGCTCGGCGCGACGCTCGCGTTCTTCATCGGCCGTTACCTGGCGCGCGACGCGGTCAGGCGGGCTGTCGGCAGGAATGAAAAGTTTGCTGCGATCGACGAAGCGATCGGGCGCGAGGGATGGAAGATCGTCGGGCTGCTTCGGCTCTCACCGCTCGTCCCGTTCAGCATGTCCAACTACTTCTACGGGATCACGGCGGTCAAGCCGGTCGGCTACGTACTCGCGTCGTGGATCGGGATGATGCCGGGCACGGTGATGTACGTCTACATCGGATCGCTCCTGGGAATCGCCGCGACCGCCGGAACGGGTGACGGGATGACCACCGGGCAACTCGTCCTCACGATCGTCGGGCTCATCGCAACGATCGCGGTCACGGTGTTCATCACGCGCATCGCAAAGCGTGCGATCCGCGAGCGGATCCCCGTGGACGCGGCCGGCGACCGCGATGGAGACGGGGCGCGCGTTTCATCCACAGTGAGGCCCCGATGACCAGATACCGGTACCGCAGGCAGCGGACGGAATACACCCGCGCGATCCGACGCCGGCGCTCGCGACCCCGTCTCTCCGGTCAGGTGCCCGACCTGGATCAGGTGATCATGCTGTGCCCGGGGTACAACCTGGGCAAGGCGTTCAAGCGCGTGAGCCGTCGTTTTGAGGAAGAGTTCCGATCGGGCGACCTGTCGCTCAGCCAGTTCGCGATGCTCGTGAACATCGGTGTGCGCGAACCGGCTACCGGAACCGATGTAGCCGAACGACTGGGATCCGACATCAGTACCGTCTCGCGCACGATCGAGCCGCTCGTCGAACGCGGGCTGGTGCACCAGAAGCGTGGGAGCGACCGGCGCGTCAGGGTCTACCGACTGACCGACTCCGGCCGCGCGGCGCTCGCAAGCGCGTTACCACGGTGGAAGCGTGCAAAGGCGGCGGTGCTGTCTCCGCTTCGCGGACGCGGCTGGAGCGAGACACTCGCGAACCTCAGACGGCTCGCCGGATGAACTCCAGGTTTTCGGCGGCACCCTGCTGATAGACTCGCTGCGTCGGGTACATCCCGATGTGCTTGATGTTCATCTTCAGGTTGTAGATATTCGCGCGCAGCTCGAAGCCGGGGTCCAGGTCGTGCGCTGCCAGATACGTCTCGAAGAAGCGGCGGTTCGCGATACCGAAGAGCATCGCGAACGACAGCTCGCGCGCGTAGTCGGCGTAGAAGCCCGGGATGTCGATGTACCCGCTCACGCGAGGCTCCTCCCGGTCCAGATCGACCATCACGTTGCCGCTCCAGATATCGTAGTGGGTCATCGTCGACGTCGCGCCGATCGACAGCGGCTCACTCAGATGCGGTCGTACCTCGCGCGCACCGTCCAGAATCGACGCGGGCACGGTACCCGACTCCGCCGCGTCGTCGAGCACCGCGTCGAACCGTGGTAGCCAGAAGTTGGGCCACTCGGCGAGCCGCTCGGATTCGTCAAGCTCGACTCCGCCAAAACCGACCGACTCGATCCTGTGAAGCTGCGCCAGATCGGACGCGATCTGATCGGTTACCGCGCGGCGTGCGCCGAAGTTGAGCAATCCGTAGCACTCGTGGAGTACCGCTCCGGGAATGCGGTTCATCACCAGGACCGTTCCGGGGATCGTGGTCCCGGTCGGATCGAGCGCGAGCGGCTCGGGCACGGCCATCGACGTCCGTTCGGCAAAGACGCTGAGCACGCTATACTCGCGGATGATCTTCGGATCGTTGACGTGCGGACTGATCTTGTACACGAGCGACCGGTCGCCGACATCGACCGCGATCACGCGATTCCAGCAGCCTCCGGTGAGCACCTGGTACCCGCGGACCGTCGATGCGCCGATCGCACGATCGGCGAGCGCACCGAGCGCTCGATCCGACAGGTACGGATCGATTCGCTCCTGCAGCAGGCGTTCCTGGACGTTCACGTGCTCTCCCTGACCACAAGGCGAGTCGGAATCACGACCACCGGATCGGTCGCTGCTCCGGTCAGCCAGTTCGCCGCAGCCACCCCGAGCTCACGGCTCGGTTGCGCGACGGTCGTCAGCGGCGGCCACGAGTATCGAGCCGCCCACCGGTCATCGAAGCCGACAATCGCGACGTCTTCGGGAACGCGCACACCCTGATCGTGGAGCCCGGACAGCAGCTGTAGCGCACGCTCATCAGAGTACGCCTGGATCGCGTCGATGCGCGGGCGCGTCGCGAGCAGCCGCCGGACCGACCGTCGGTAGAGGCTCCCCTCACCGGGATCGATCTCGACGGGCGTGAAGCCGGCTTCGCCGATCGCACGCCTGTATCCGGCAAGCCGCTCGGTCGAACCGGCCGGGCCAACGTAGCAGATCCGTCTGCGGCCCGTGTCCACCAGGTAGCGCACCGCGTCCGCGACTCCCGCGGGCCGATCGAGCCTGACCGACGGCTCGACTTCGGGTGCGTCGACGCTGACAACGCGCAGCGCGCACTCCTGGAGCGCATCGACGATGCTGGTCGCATCATGCCCCGACGCGATCACGGCGACGCCGGCGGGTTTGCGGCGGCGGACCCGGTCGGCAAGCTCGCCGGCCACCGCTGGTGAGAAACCGCGCGCAATGACGATCGACAACGAATACCCGGTGCGCTCGAGCGCCTCCTCCATTCCGGCGATCTTCGCCAGGTGCAACTCGTCGACCGAAGGCGCGATCACTACGAACTCGCGCGAGCGCCCCAGGCGCAGCGACTGCGCAACCGGGTCGGGGCTATAGCCGAGCGCGTCGGCGGTCTCAAGGATCCTTGAACGCACCGCCTCCCCGACGTATCCAGAGCCGGAGAGCGCCCGACTGACGGTTCGGATCGAAACTCCGACCGCGTCGGCGATGTCGCGCAGTGTTGCCATCCCGACGGCATGATAGTATGCTCGGCACAGCCTCGGATAGGGGCCACAGCGCGATGAAGCGAGTCACCTGGGACCTCCTGGTTCCGGCAATAGAGAAATCACAGAGTCTCACCGACCTGATCGCGCTCGCAGACGAAGAATCGAAGCTGGCGGGGCGAATCGTAGCACAAGAGGGACCGGTCTTCACGATCGTCACCCGCGAGCGCACCGTCACGGCGACCGTTTCGGGCAAGCTCGCGTACGCGTCTCGGGCGGGTACCGACGTCGCGCCGGCTGTCGGCGACTGGGTGCTTCTTGCCGGCGACAACTCGTGGCAGGTTGAGGTCGTGTGGCCCAGGCAGACGGTCTTTGAGCGCAAGGAGGCGGGGCTTCGCACCCGGGCGCAGGTTCTCTGCTCGAACCTGGACGTCGCGGTGATCGTCACGACCGCCCCGCCCGTGGTCGCGATCGGTGATGATCCGATCGCGGAGCAGTCGCTGCGCGACTTCAGTGTCCGGCGGGTCGAGCGGTTCATCGCGACGCTCGACGCCGCGGTCCGGCCGATCGTGGTGCTCAACAAAGCCGACCTTATCACCGATGTGACCCGAGTCGAACGTTCGGTAGAGGCCGAACTACCGGGAGCGACGGTCATCGCGCTGTCGGCGCTTAGCGGCGACGGGACCGACCGGCTCAGCAAGGAGTTGCTGCCCGGCGAAACCGCGGTGCTCGTCGGATCGTCGGGCAGCGGAAAGTCGACGCTGATCGGTCGGCTGACCGGCGAACCGATACTCACCAACGCCGTAAGAGCCTTTGATGGGCGCGGTGTGCATACAACGACGACACGCATCATGTACGCGCTCGACAGCGGCGCGCTGATCGTCGACACGCCGGGCGTCCGCGAGGTACAGCTGTGGACTACCGACGGCGATGACGACAGGCGGCTCGACCGCACCTTTCCCGAGATCGCGCTTCGCGGTGCAGACTGCCGGTTCCGTGACTGTACGCACGGCGTCGAGCCCGGGTGCGCGGTCAGGGAAGCTGTTCGCTCCGGGGAGATCACGCAGGACCGCTATCTGAGCTACCTGCAGCTGCGCGACGAACGTGACACGATCGCGCTCCGCCGCGAAAAACAGGATCGCCTGACGCAGCGGCGAACATCGCGCCGCGCAAAGAGGGTCCGTGGAGGCCGGGGAGCATGAGCAGGCCCAGGCGCGGGCGTGGCGATAGCACGGAAAGACCCGGATGGAACGGCGCGGTGGCCGGCGAAGGGGATGGCGCGGATCCCGGTTCGCTACCCGGCTTCATCTGCACGCACTGCGGCAGCTTCGTCCCGGAAATGGCGCTCGGCACCGGCCAGCGCAACCACTGTCCTCACTGCCTCTGGAGCATCCACGTCGACATCAAGCCGGGAGACCGGCGATCGCTCTGCGCGTCGGAGATGGAACCAGTCGCGATCTGGGTCGCTGACTCCGGGGAGTGGCGGCTGATCCACCGGTGCACCGGGTGCGGCGTGCTCAAACCCAACCGGACCGCAGGCGATGATTCCGATAGCGCGATCGATGCACTCGCAGGGCGGCTCGAGCGGTCCCGGCCGGAGCGTCGTACCGACGGGTCCAACCGCGATGGCTGAGGCACACGACGGACGATTCGACCTCTATTACCACGACGGATGGGCTTATCTGGTCGTCTACCCGCCCGAAGGGAGCGGACGCGAGGTCTATCACGACGATGTCGTGAACCGGATGCGCATCCTGGGCATGCCGCGCGTCGATGGGGAGACGATCCGGGGGATCGTGACCGAAGCAACGGGCATTCCCGCGCGTATCGTCGAGTGGCCGGAAGGCGCGAAGCTTGCGTCGACCGTTACCTTCACGATGAGCGACGATGCGATGGCCGTCGACGCGACAATCACGGCACCCCGCAAGGGAGCAGCGCCGATGGCGGTCCAGGCGGTGGTCGCCGAGCTCGGCCGCGCGGGGGTCCGATGCGGGATCGACCACGACGCGATCCGCACCCTCCTGTCTTCACGACAGTACGATCAACGGGTCAGAGTGGCGACCGGGACGCCGCCGGTCGACGCTGAATCGGCACGGATCGTCTACCACTTCAACCCCGATCGGGGCAGACCGTTCCTGACTAACGAGTTCGATCAGATCGATCTGCGCGAGCTCAACTTCATCGAAAACGTTGAGAAAGACGCGCTGCTAGCCGAAGTCGCTCCCGGCGTCCCCCCTCGCGATGGCAAGACGGTCACCGGGGAGCGGGTCCCCGCGCGGACCGATACGGTCGCGGTAGCGCTTCGCGGCGGCGCGAAGACCGAGCTGCGTGACGGCGGTCGCGCACTCTACGCGACCGACACCGGCAACGCGTGCGTTCGCGACGGGGTGATCGTCGTCGAGCCGGTCGTCACGGTCAAGGACGTCGACTACCACACGGGCAATGTGCGCATCGATGGCTCGGTAGTCGTGGAGCGCGGGATCGCCGACGGCTTCGTCGTCGAGGCGACCGGTGACGTCCAGGTCGGCCAGGGCGTCGGGCGCGCGACGATACGGGCCGGCGGAAACGTGCTGCTGAAGACCGGAATCAACGGGGGCACGGAGGGCATCGTCGAAGCCGACGGGAACGTATTCGCCCGGTACATCGAAAGCGCCACTGTAAGCGCCGCCGGACACGTCCTGGTCGAAGAGGCGATCATGCACTCGTCGGTGGCGGCGCGCGGAAACTGTGTGCTCAACGGGCGGCGTTCGGAGATCATCGCGTCGCGCCTGGTCGTCGGTGGGAGCGTCTGGTGCAAGAAGCTCGGAAGCATCGCGGAGGCGCTGGTCAGCGTAGAGATCGGCGTCGCGCCGGACATCGTCGACGGGTTTCGCGCCGCAACCGCGGAGTACGAGCAGGCGCAGGATCGGCGCGACACGTGCAGACGGCAGCTCGAGCAGATCGTGCACGCGGCGGCGCAGCACCCCGACGACGAGCGCATCGCGGCCGCGCGACGGAAGCTCGAGGTCGATCTGGCGGAGCTCGGTGACCGGATTCCGACGCTGCGCCAACGTATCGGCGAACTGCGCGATCGGCTCGACGCATCGCGCACGAGCTTTCTGGTCGCCGAGCAGATGATCTATAGCGGCGCGCGCGTCCTGTTCGGACTGCTCGAGTACCACGCGCCGGAGCGCGGCGCATCCAAGACGATCCTCCGTGCTGGTCCTGCCGGTTTGATCGACGAAGGATTCAGCCGCGCGACCGCACCCAAGCTCGTGTTTCCAGGCAAGCCATAGTCGCTCACGCCTCCGGTTGTAATGGACCGGCAGGCGCGGTACAATTAACATGAGCGTTTTCATCAGGCTATCCTGGAGGTACCATGGTCCGGATTCGCCAACTCTTCCTGTTCGTCTTTCTTGCGGCCGCGGCGATCGTGTGGAGCGACCAGGCCGTAGTCGACTACGTCGACGGCGACGTGTGGATCGTACGCGCCGGCCAGTCGGCGCGAGTGCGCGCCGATTTTGGGAGCCTCCTTGGCGAGGGCGATCTGATCATCACCGGCGCGCGGGGGACAGCCGTCGTCAGCCTTGGCGTGTCGTCGCAGGTCAAGCTCCGTGAGGACACCGAGGTGCTCATGGACGACCTGCTTGGCGCCGGTTCGGTCGAGCTGCGACGCGGTGGCGTATTCGCACGGGTCAGAGAGACGACCGACGCGGTGGCTCGTCGGTTCCAGGTCACCACGCACACGGTTGTCGCGGGGGTGCGCGGCACCGAGTTCTTCGTCGCGTTCGGGCGCACCATCGAGGATCTTCCCGATCTGTGGCTGTGCGTGAATGCCGGTGCGGTCGACGTGAGCGTCATCGACACGGGCGACGTGACGACCGTAAACGCCGGCGAAGGGATCAACATACTCGGGGGCCGCCGCGCCACAGAGCCCCGCTTCTACCCTTGGACGCTCGACCTGAACTGGAACTTCGATCCCGCGCAGGGACCTGTGGCCGACGATACCGACCTGGACGGCGCGTACAGCGATCTGCTCGATCAGGATTACGATTGACCGGCAATGCCGGCGTGAAACCGGAGAGAATATGAAGCGAGGATGGAGAATTGGGTCGGTGGCGATGGCGCTCGTGTTGTGCGTCACGGCGACAGGGTGGGCCGAGCACATTCCGGAAGTTCCGACCGGTTTCGTCGAAGTTCAAGGACACGGGCGGCTCTTTGTCTACCGAGGCGACCTGAGCGCTATGGTGGAGTACATCGGGCGGTTCGAGGAGCCCGATCTGTCGTACGGGTACCAGTCGCTCACCGCGGGAGGCTACTACCGCGTTCACCGCAATCTGAAGGTCGGAGCCTTCTACAAGCTACAACTGGGAGCACGGCACGACGACGACTGGATCGTCGACCCGTATCCCGAATGGATCTGGCGCAACACGACTGGACGGGTCGAACACCTTGCGATGGTAGACGCGACGCCGCGCTTCCTGTTCGACTTCCTTCCGGGGCGCGACTGGGTCGGGTCGGTGAAGACACGCTATGCGTACAACTTCTTCAACGCGCACCAGACCCTGCTCGTCCGGCCGGGGCTCACCTACTTTCTCCTCCGCGACCGCGAGCCGTTCCTGAACTTCTCAATACAGTACCCGGGGTATCTGGCTCTGAACTTCGGTGACCGGCTGCTCTACAACCACGGGCCGTACCTGAACGTGCTCTACCATCTGTCGCCGCTCCTGCAGGTCGATGTGGGGATATCACGGCAGAACATCTACTGGACCGAATCGGCAGAGTTCGTCGCGCGCCACCCGGGCGAGCGCTACCCGGTAAACGTCTATTCGCCGTGGGTCGTCGATATCGGGTTCATCGTTACGATCCGGTGATACCGCCGGGCGAACGTGATAGAATGTCGCCGTGGCACAGACTGCACTCTGCCGACGCGTCGCGGTGGTCCTATCGACGGCGGCGATCGCGCTGATCTCGTGCGCGGGACCGTCGCCGTCGGTCGACGCGTCGTCGGGTGATGACGCACGGACGATCGACGTCGACGGCGTCCGGATCCACTACTTCGACTTCAACCGCGGCGCGACCGGAACTCCGATACTCTGGATCCACGGGTACGCCGGCACCGGGTTTGAAGCGTCCTTCATTGTGGACGCGCTCGGACCGGCACCGCGGCTGATCGCGCCCGACCTGCCGGGTTCGGGTCTGTCGGACAAGCCGCCTGTGGACTACACACTCGACTACTACGTCGACAGCGTGAGGGCGTTCGCACGCGCGCTCGACCTGGACGAGTACGTGCTGGTCGGCCATTCGATGGGCGGTATGATCGCCGCGACGATCGCGGCGGATGACGACACCGCGGTCGCACGTCTGGTGCTGATCGCACCGTACGGGCTACCCGGCCAGGCTGGGCCGTTTCTGGAGGTGCTGTCGCACGCAGGACCGATCGTCGACGCGGGGATGCAGCTCTACCCGGAACCGCTGTTGGGACTTCTGCTTCGCATCAACGTCTTCCACGATCCCGACCGCATCCCGGACGATCTGGTCGACTACTACACGCTCAGCATCTTCCACACCGATCATGCGCGGGAGGCGCTTGCGAGCACGACGCAGCACACGATCGCGCGGTCGCTGGACCCGACCGTGCTGTCGTCGATCTCGCTACCGACGATGATCCTCTGGGGCGACCAGGACCGCGTGCTACGCCCGTTCTACGGCGCGACGTTCCAGACCAGGATCGCCGGCAGCCGACTGGAGCTCGTCGCCGACGCGGGTCACGTGCCGCACGTCGAGCAGCCGGAGGCTACCGCGCGACTGATCAACGACTTCCTTCAGACCACCTGGTAGACCTTGACCGGCGCGCTCTTGCCGTTGCTGACCGTCGCATTCGAGTATACACTATCGGCGAATCGATCTCAGGGCAGGGGTGTACGATGATCTGGCTGCTACTGGTACCGCTCGCGATCGCGACGGTCGCGACCACGACGAACCGGCTTGCGTTCAAGATGGCGGTACCGATCGTCTGCGCGGCGATCATCGCGGTCGTGACCGCGACGGCCGACGGTGATGCCGCGACCGCAAGCGGGGTGATTGCCGCGCTCGTCGTGTCGGCCGCGGGCGACTACTTCCTGTCGCGCAAGGGGGGTCGCGAGTCGTACTTCATCATCGGGATCGCGCTCTATCTGCTCGCGCACGCGGGCTACCTCACCGCGGCGGCGATGAACGCGACCCTCCACCCGACCGGATTGGCCGTCGTACTGATCGTGTTCGTCGCGTACTACGCCGCGCTGCTCCGGCCGGCGATAGCGTCACCGGCGCTGTCAATCGCCGTCCTGGTCTACCTTCTGCTGTCGTGCGTCGTGCTCGCGGTGTCGTTCGGAATCGTCTGGGATGCGCCGGCGGCGACGCTCTTCATCGCCGGGATCGCGCTCATCGTCGTATCGGACACCGCGATCTCGGTCAAGGAGTTCCTGGGGCGCCGTTGGGCCGATCCGATCATCCTGCCGACCTACTACCTGGCGCACCTGGCGATCACCGCGGCGTTGATGCTTCGGTGACGGGCCGGGGACATCGGTCCCCGACCAGCCGGGAGTGAACGCTACCGTCGCTGGAGGACGAACTCGACGCGCCGGTTCTTCCACCGGTTTGCCTCGTCGCCGTGCGGTACGACCGGCACCGAACCGCCGTAGCCGTTCGTGCGCATTCGCGTAGCCGCGACGCCCCGCTGAACGAGCGCGGTTCTGATCGCCTCCGCGCGCGCGATCGACAGCGGCAACAGCACCTCTTCCTGCTCGCGCGCGGCACGAACGCGGTCGTACCAGAGGAGGCTCACCGCGTGCCCCTCAACCGATATCGAGTGCTGCGGGTACTTCGCGAGCACGACGGCAAGCCGGTCGAGCGTCTGAAGGTTCCGCACCGCCTGCTCGGGCTCCAGATTCGTGTAGTCCGCGGTGAACGGGACGAAGTAGATGCTGGAAATGCGGATCCGCAGGCGATCGCCTTCCCGGATCACCAGGATATCGATCGGGACGACCGTGTCGGCGACCGACGCGTTGTACACGGCATCGACCGCGTTTACGACCAGGCGGTAGTCCTCCGCCGACTGGACGAGCTCGCCGGTGTCCGACAGCCCGTTCCAGCGGATCGTCGCGGGGGGCGTCCCCGCCCCGGACCACCCGATGAAGCGCGCGCCCTGCGGATCGTAGATCGTCGCGTCCCAGCGCTGGATCGGGCTCGGGTCTGCGATACCGAGCGTGATCGTCAGCGTGTCGTCGACACCGTCGCCGTCGGGGGAGAAGAGCGCGGGGCTTGTACGCAGCGCGATCACCGGCCCCTGGGTGTCGATCCGAACGAATGGGCTGAGCGCGGTCGACACGTTGCCCTTCTCGTACTCGACGGAGAGTTCGAGCGCGTACTGACCGTCGGCCAGAGCTACCCCCGCGGCGCTACCGTCCCAGTCGATCTCGGCGGGCAAATCACCGCGACCCGATGCTACCGCGCCCAGGTTCCGGTCGCCGGTAGTGACGACCGACACGCTCCACGATTCTATGCCATCGGATATCGATGCGGACAGACCGACGCGCACGGCATCCTCAAGGCCATCACCGTTCGGGGAGAAGCGCCGCCGGTCGACGCCGATCGTGATCGGAGTCGGACGCGTGTCCAGAACGATACGTACGGGTCTGCTCGTGCCGGTGTTGCCCGCCGGATCGGTCGACGACAGCACGTACGTGTACGTGCCGTCGGGAAGAACCCGACCCGACCGATCGGTCCCGTCCCACACGAACGATCGCAGCTCATCCTCCCACGTCTGCGTGAGAACGGTCGCGCCGGACGGGTTCGTCAGCGAGCCGACCCACGTGACATCGGCCGTTCCGCTCTGGAAGACCTCCACCGTGTCGCGTCGCCCATCACCGTCCGGTGAGAACCGCGTGCGAGCTACGGATACGGTCGCGCGCGGTGGTTGCGTGTTCAACGTGATGATCGGCGAAGCGGTTTCGGGCCGCTGACCACCGGCGTACGACACGATCAGCACCGCGCGGTACTGCCCGTCGGGCAGAATGGTGCCGCGTTCGTCTGCGCCGTCGAAGACCACCGACGGCGGCAGTGCGGTACCGGCCAACGTCCGAACGGTCCTGCCGCGCACGTCGCGGATCTCTATGCGCCACCCGGTCAGGTTATCGCGGACCACCGCGGACGGCCTGAGCGTGACGACGTCCTGCACGCCGTCGCCGTTCGGCGAGAACGCGCGCAGATCGACGTCCAGGCGTACGCTCCGCGGCTGCCGCTCGAGTACGATGCCGTCCACCCGGAACGACGCCGAGTTGCCGGCTCGGTCGGTCGACGTCAACACGTAGGAATAGCCGCCCTCGGGTGCGGTGCTGCGGTCGTCGCGCGTACCGTCCCAGACGGCGTCGGGAGGAACCCCGGCCCACGTGAAGGTCCGGACCGTGCGACCTGACTCGTCGACGACGGTTCCAGTCCACCGGTCCTCGGGGCTTGCTTCGCGCTGGAAGATCGTGAGGGTATCAAGGACCCCGTCGCCATTGGGCGTGAACACCGGGAACGCGAGCGCGACATCGGCACGCGGCGGCGTGTTGTCGACGATCACGCGTCGCTCGGGGCCGCGTCCGGTGTTGCCGCGATTGTCGGTGACGCTCACCGACAGGGAGTACTCGCCGTCGGGAACCAGCCGATCGGCCTGGTCGCGGCCGTCCCACAGCAGCACCTCGGGGGGCTCGACCGAGTCGCGCCGGAACCGCGCAAACAGCCCCCGACGCTCGACCCGCTGTTCGGTCGATCGTACGACCGTACCACGCGTGTCGGATACGACGACCGAGTACGACGTGAGCCTGGTCCGATCGAGCGGAACCACCGATATCGGCAGGCTCACCGAGTCCTGGACGCCGTCGCCGTCGGCCGGCGAAATGTAGATCGGCTCATCACCGGCAACGTCGACCGGTATATCGCCGACGGTCGCGCAACCGGCGAGTCCGATCAGCGCGACGCTTAGAACCATGAGAATTGGCTTCATGTACCCTCCGTAAGGTCTCGATCAACTCGGTCGTTGCGGCCGTACGCCGGACCATGGCGGGGTCGAATTGATACAGATTAAACAATGCAGCGTGATCGCTGTTACATCGGCCCGGCACCGGGCGCCCGCTTATTCGCTATATTCGGGCGCAGAGTCGGGAATGACGATCATCGTTCGATACCTGATACGAAGCGTAGCCGCGAACCGGATGCGCACGGGGCTCATCGTACTCGCGATCGCGCTGTCGACCGCGCTGGTGTTCGCGACATCGGGCCTGAGCACGACGATCGAGCGCACCTACACCCGTGTGCTTGAGACCGAGTTCGGCAGGTCGCATATCGTGATCACGGCCGACCGTTACTCGCCTGCTCCGTTCGTGTCGCCCCGCGCGACGTACGACCTGGCCGATCGAATCGAGTTCGTCGTTCCGGCGGTCTCGGCCTCTCCGATGGTTCTGATCGACGACCACTCCGAGCGCGCGCAGATGCGCGGGATGAGCGTGTCGGCGCTCGCGACGATGGGACCGCTCGCGTTAAACCCGCAGCTCGCCGACGAGGAGTTCGTCGGGCGGGTTGCGATCGTATCTGGGCTGTTCGCGTCAGATCACGCGCTCTGGGTCGGCGACTGGCTGCGAATCGACCTTGGCCATGGTCCGATAGCGCTTCAGATCGCAGCAGTCGCAGAGCCGGTGGGATTCTTCTCCGATGCCCCGGGACCGATACCGCTGCTGATACCGTTCGAGACGGCTTCCGGTTTCGCGGGCAGCGGCGGACGAGCGACTGCCCTCTACGTCCGCGCGCGCAGCGAATCCGATCGCGGACCGCTCGAATCGGCGTTGATCGAACGGTACCCGCGCTACCGCGTCCGGCAGACGATCACCGACGAGGAGCGCGCCGAGTTTGCAAACACGATCGTCGTACCGTTCCGGATCATGCTCTTCCTGGTCGTTGCGGTCAGCGTCTACATCATATTCTCGACCTTCCAGGTCATAACGGCAGAACGACTGCCGACGGTCGGCACGTTCCGAAGCGTCGGCGCGACGCGGCGCAGGATGTCTGGCGTCCTCTACGGAGAGGCGGTGCTCTACGGGCTCATAGGAGCAGCGGGCGGCATCGCATTAGGGGTCCTGATCCTGCGCGGCATGACCTTCGTCGCGGCGCGCGGGTTCACCGCGCACGCGACCTCCGCGACCTTCCGCGCCACCGACGTGGTTCAGGCAGCGCTGATGGGGGTCGTGCTTCCGGTCATCAGCGCCGCTATCCCGATCAGGCGCGTGCAGCGGATCCCGGTCAAGGACGTGATCCTGCAGCTCTACGAGCTTTCGGGACACCGACGCGACCGCACGCTGATCGGTGCGCTGATGCTCACCGCCGGGGCCGTGCTGCCGTCGGTCGCGCCCGACGGCCAGATCATCGGGTGGTTCTTCGTGAGCCTGGTTCTGGTCTTCGTAGGTACGGTGTGGGTGATCCCGTTCGCAACGCGTGCGATAGCCCGGCTCCTGATGGAAGTGTACCGCGTCACCTTCGGGAACGTCGGGCGGCTTGCGGCGCAGAACCTTCGCGACAACAGCGGAATCATCAACAACATCGTGCTCCTGTGCATCGGTATCGCGGGCGTCTACCTGATCAACACGATCAGCATGAGCGTCGCGGAGACGGTCACGAACCTCTACCTCCAGGCCGACTTCGACGTCGAGGTGTACGGTGGCGCACAGAACGCGACGCTCGAACGGCGGATCCGCCTGCTTCCCGAGGTCGACGACACGCTTGGCTACTTCGTCGCGAATCGGGTGAACCTGCCCGACCACGGGCGATCGATCCGCAGGATCAAGGGCGTCTACTCGGATCGTTTCGACGACTTCTGGCGCTTCGATTACTCGGCGCCGGCAGCGACCCTTCTTGCCGGGCTGCCCGACAGTCGGACGATCATCCCGAGCTATACGCTGCGCGACCGGTTCGGGCTGCAGACCGGCGATACGCTCACGCTCGAGTTCGCACGACGCACGGCGGATTACACGGTGATCGGCTTCGTCGCCGCGCTGTGGAGCAACGGCGACTTCGCGATCGTGGACGAGCGGTTCCTGCGCCAGGACGACGGCCCGTCGCGGTACGCGGCGATCTACGCACGCTCTACCGGAAGCGAGACCGACGCGGCGCGTGCGATTGTCGATCAGTTCGGCCGGGAGGGTGTCCGGACGCGCACGGTGTCCGAGATCAACGCGCGGGGACGCGAATCGAACCGGGAGCTCTTCTTCCTGCTGCGGGGGTTCTCGCTGATGGCGATGTTCCTGGGAAGCATCGGCGTGGTGAACAACTTCCTGATATCGTTCATGGACCGTAAGCGAAGCTTCGCGTTGCTGCGAAGCATCGGCATGAGCCGTCGGCAGAACACGGTGATGCTGCTCCTGGAGGCGGTGTCGGTCGGGTTCATCGGAACGCTCGTCGGACTCGGCGTCGCGGGTATCCTTCTCGCGTCGATCCCAATCGTGCTCGCGGCGTTCCGTGTCTGGATCTTCCTGCAGTACTCGGCGGTACTCGCCGGACTCATGTTCGCTGCCGGCATACTCGTGTCGGTCTTCGGTTCGGTCGGTCCGACGACCAGGACTCGACGCATGAACCTGATTGAGGCCATCAAGTATGAGTGAGCACCGCGACGCGCCGATAGTCGAGGCGATCGCGCTCGTCAAGTCGTACCGCAGCGGTGACATCGTCGTGCCGGTGCTGAACGGGGTCAGTCTGGTCGTCGACCGGGGCGAGTTCGTGTCGGTGATGGGTCAGAGCGGTTCGGGCAAGAGCACGCTGCTCTATCTGCTGGGAGGTCTCGACCGTCCCGACTCGGGCGACGTGCAGATCGCGGGCCGATCGTTGTCGAGCATGAACGACGAGGAGATCAGCGCGATGCGCAGGCGACGGCTCGGCTTCATCTTCCAGTTCTTCAACCTGGTGCCGAACCTCACGGTCGAGGAGAACGTGCTGCTGCCGATCCTCCTCGATGGCGGATCGATGCGCGCGTACCGCAGGCGTCTGGACGAAATCCTGGACACCGTCGAGCTCGCGCATCGGCGACGCCACCGCCCGTCGGAGCTCTCCGGCGGGCAGCAGCAGCGCGTAGCGATCGCGCGCGCGCTGATCGGTGAGCCCGATCTGATCCTGGCCGACGAACCGACCGGCAATCTGGACAGCACGACGACGACCGAGGTGATGGACCTGCTCGCGCACATCAACCACGACCACCAGAAGACCGTGATCATGGTCACGCACTCGACGGAGTGCGCGTCCTACGGATCACGGAAGATAACCGTACGGGATGGAACGATCGATGACCGGATACTTGTCGAACAGGATTAGGGCTCGCACCGCCGGCGCCAAAACGACGTCGTGTCGCGACCGGACGCGTCGCGTGGGCCGCGCGTTCGCGCTGGCGGTGGCGGCCGCGATCGTGGTCGTCGGATGCGACGGACGCGGGGGCGCAGGCGTGGGCCAGGCAACGGCCCCGGCCGGACCCCAGTCGCCCGCCTCCCCGGGACCGGCCATCCGGGCTCGGCCGCCGGTTGCGGTCTTCGGCACGGTCGTCGCCGATGTGACCCGTACGCTCGTCCCCGGATTCGGCGCGCGGATCGCCGAGGTCATCGCGCGCGAAGGCCGGGAGGTGACACGGGGAGAGGCGCTCATCCGCCTGGACATGGACGACTACGACCGGGAGCTCGAGTCACTCGCACGCCGGCGCCGGAGGAGCGAGGTGCGACTCGTCGATCTGTCCGGGAGACTCGAGTACGCGCGGTCGGACGAGCACGACGAGCTCGTCGATGCGCGGATCGCGCTCGACGCGGCACAGGACCAGCTCCAACGGGCACGCGCCGATCTCCGTCGCGACGAGCAACTCGCCTCCGACGGGGCGGTCTCCAGGCGGGTGGTCGACGATGCCCGAGATCGTCTTCTGGACGCCGAACGCGCGGCCGAGCGGGCGCGGCTGCGGCTGCGAACGACTCGCGACAGGCTCGAGCGGAGCGTGGTCGACTTCGAAACCGAGATCGAGCTCGAACGGCTCGAGCTCGACGCGATCGTCCGGGACATCGCGCGCCTGCGTGCGCTTGTTCGCACCGACTCGGTTGCACGCCCGAACATCGTGAGCCCGTTCGACATCGGGATTGTCGCGGAGATCTCGGTCCAGCCCGGCGATCAGGTCGGCGCCGGATCGCGTCTCGTGCGGGTCATCGACCGCGACAGCCTGGTCGTATCGGCCGATCTGCCCGAGGAGTTTCTGCGCGACGTTGCCGTCGGCGCGACGGCGCGGATCGTCCCGCTCGCCGACCGCAGCCGCTCGTACTCGGGAACGGTCCAGGAGGTCGCGCGTCAGGCACGCAGAGTCGGCAACGAAACCGTCGTGACCGCGAGGATCTCGATCGACCGACCGGACGGCTTCCTGCTCCCGGGAATGAACGTCGACGTCGCTATTCAGCCGCGAAACTGATCGCGTCGTAGACCTGCACCCCGCGCGCCGCGGCGAGCCTGAGCGTGCTGACCAGGACCTCGCCGTCGGCGACGCGGACCGCGATCGCGCGTCGATCGCGTTCGCCCGCGGCCGTGTCGACATCGGCCGCGGTTGCCTCTCCTGATCGTTCGAGCGCCCGGACGCGCTCCACGCGCCGCTGTGCGAGCCCGTACTGCTCGCGCGCGCGGTCGGACGCCCGCTCCGCCAGTTCGAGCTGCAGGCCGAGTCGCTCGACTGCCCGAAGCGCGGCATCCTGCCGATCCGCGAGCGACAGTCGCGCGCGCTCGATGTCGATCTCCCGTCGCTCCGCTCGCAGCCGCGCGGCGCCGCCGTCGGCGAGCGGCACCGAGAGCCGGATCCCGACCGATACGTCGACGCCGGCATCCGGGACGAAGAGGTCGGCGACGCTCGCTCCGAAGTCCGAAGACGGCACGCGATTTGCAGCGTAGCGCGGTGCGGCGCTCAGCGCGAGCGACAACGAACCGCCGTCGCCCGCCCCCGCGACGATCGCGGCGTTCTCAGCGCGCCGTAGTGCGATGCGCGCGCGCTCGATATCGCCGGACTCGGGGCCGTCCGGTTCGGACGCCGACACGGGAGCCGGCGGATCGGTGCCGAACGAACCGGGCCCCAGATCGAAGGGTCCGATCAGCGTCCGCAGCGCGTCGTACGCGATGTCCCGGTCGACTTCCGCGGCAAACCACGCGTCCGCCGCCTGAGATACAGCCAGCTCGGCGTCGAGCACCTCGTCGAACCGGACAAGCCCGGCGTCGTAGCGCGCATCGATCAGACGCAGCGCCGCGCGCGCTCTCTCGACGCCGCCAGCAGACACGGCATACGCGTCGGTCGCAGCGCGCGCCGCAAGGTAGGCCTGAACGGTCTGGATCACGGTATCGTTTTCCGCATCGCGCAGCCACACGATCGCGTCCTGCCGGACGAGCTCGGCATCCTCGAGCGCCGCCGCGTAGATTCGCCCGTCGATGAGGCGCCGGTTCACGAAGACCGGCTGCACGATCGACAGCGTCGCCGACGGCGTCTGGAGCACGACCGGATCGTCGTCGCCGACGGCAATGACCCGCGTGGTATTTCCGGCGCGCGCAGAGAGCGTCGCACCGGTTGGAAGCGCCTGCTGCAGAAGGAGTGATGCTCCGGCGGTATACGTCGTCCGCTGCCGCCCGAGCGGAGCGTCGAACGACGGACCGGTGCGGTCGCGCGCGAGGCCGACCGTCTGCGAGCCGTCGGGCTCGAGCCTGAGCGACGGCGTGACCTCCGCCCGCGCGAGCGCGAACGAGAGTTCCGCGGTATCGAGCCCGAGCCGCGCATCCCGGAGTCCGGGCGCAAAGTCCAGGGCCAGGTCGACCGCGTCGCGGAGCGACAGCGGATCGCCGCCTGCAGGCGCAGGCTGCGCGAACGCACCAGCCCCGGAAGCGAACAGCAGCGTAGCAGACACGAACCGTACGGCGGCCGCAAGGATCGGCTCCAGAATCATCGGGCGTATTCGCATAACGCCAAGATACCTCCGCCGATCGCCAGGATGAACCGGCGGCGCGCATAACCGGTTTCTAACACAATCCTTATCCACGACTAACACGACGCGTTTACGTTGCGACCATCTCAATGCAAAGGAGAGAGATCATGAGAATCTTTCGAACAGTTATGATGATCGCGATGGTGGTCGCGCTTGTCGCACCGGTATTCGCCGGCGGCGAGCAGCAGCAGGCCGCGGCTCCGGGTGCGCGCGAGTTCGCACGCGTCGAGCTTTTGGGCGCAGGCGCTTCGTTCCCGGCGCCGCTGATCACCGCGTGGGCCGACGAGTACCGCGACCTGACCC
>SKVA01000523.1 GCA_007129695.1 Spirochaetaceae bacterium
ACTACCGCTACCTCGCACGACAGCTGACGGCGTGCGCGCTTCTCTACACCGAGATGATCACGACCGGCGCGATCGTGCACGGCGACCGGGATCATCTGCTCGCCTTCGATCCTTGCGAACACCCGCTTGCGCTCCAACTCGGCGGTGACGACCCCGAACAGCTGCGCCGCGCGATCGAGATCGCGGAGGGGTACGGCTACGACGAGTACAACCTGAACGTGGGGTGCCCGAGCGATCGTGTCCAGAACGCAAACTTTGGCGCGTGCCTGATGGCGCGCCCGGCGCATGTGCGCGATCTCATCGCCGCGATGCGGTCGGCTACGCCGAAGCCGGTGACGGTCAAACACCGGATCGGCATCGACGGCAGGGAGAGCTACGACGAACTCGTCGATTTCGTGCGAACCGTCGCGGAGGCCGGTCCGACCCGGTTCACCGTCCACGCACGCATCGCGATCCTCGCCGGGCTATCCCCCAAGGAGAACCGTTCGGTGCCGCCGCTGCGCTACGACGACGTGTACCGGCTGAAGGAAGCGATGCCAGGTCTGCAGATCGAGATCAACGGGCACGTGATGAACCCTCATGAGATCGCGGGCCACCTCACCCGCGTAGATGCGGTGATGGTCGGCCGCGCCGCGTACGACGATCCGTGGATTCTGTCGTCGGTCGATCACCGCTTTTTCGGGGAGCCGTACCGTTCGGTCACGCGACGCGTAGTGATCGATGCGATGGTCGACTACGTGGACCGCTGGTGCATGGCCGGCTGGTCGGCGCGCAGCGTTGTCCGTCACATGCTCGGGTTGTTTCACGGTCGCCCCGGCGCCAGGCGGTTCAAACAGCTGCTGAGCGGTCGCTTTGACGAAGGTAGCGGTGCCGCGGTCCTGCGCGACGCGGTTGCGAACGTCCCGGATCGCGTGCTTGATGAGCCGGCTCCTTGCGCTTGAACGCGCGCTTGAGCGCGCGCTGCGCGACGGTCGGGCCGGATCGCTGCTCGATGTGGGTTGCGGCGACGGAGCGATAGCGCGCTGGATCGACTCTCTCGCGATCTGCCGATCGATCATCGGCATTGACCCCGACAAGGAGAGCATCGACGAAGCGCGTCGGCTCACCGATTCGCGGCGGGTCTCCTACCGCATTCGCTCGACCGAAACCATGGAGTTCCCGACGCGGCGATTCGACGTTGTGCTGATGTCGTACGTGCTCCATCACATGGACGATCCGACAGCGGGGATGTGCCGCGTCGCACAGGTGCTGCGCCCCGGTGGCAGGCTCATCGTACGCGAACCGGTCGCCGATGGGTTGTCGCCGCCACAGATGGCCGCGCGTGAACTGCACCACCTGAAGGCGCGGATCGACCGGCTGCGCGGTATAACGCACAATGAGACGCTCGCCTGCGACGCGATCCGGCGGGTCGCGGAGTGCGCGGGGTACCATATCGTCACCGGGCAGATCGTATACGGATCGGACGGCGACGCGCCCGGGTATCCCGACCCGTGCGAGCGTGACGCGACCGATCGGGCGATCGAGTTCGCGCTGTCCTACGGAGGCCCCGGACTCGGTGAAGCGATCGAGCGTATGCGCGAGCGGGTCGTCGAAACCATCCGGTGCGATGGCGTCGAGGATCAGCCGGAGATGCTACTCGTCGCGACCCTTCGGGCGCACGCCGAACGACCGGACGATCCGGTTGAACGATACGGTCACGAGCGTCGCGATCAGGATCAGCGCCGGTAGATCGAGCCCAATCCGCACCGAGGCCGCTACCCACGCAAGAACGCTCGATACCGCAAGGATCGCTCCCAGTATCGCGGCGTGACGAAGCAGAACGTCGCGCTGCGTCGACACCGGCGAGTCTACCGGGAACCGCATCGTCAGCCGGTCCAGGTCGACCGCCACAACGAGCGTCCACACGCCGAACAGGACCAGAGCGAGCGATGCATCGGCTATGCGCCACGTGAGAGCGATCGCAAGAACCGGGATCGCGGCCGACGGCACCCCGCGCCAGCCGGTGGCGGCCGCGCGTTCGGTCGCTGCGGCACCACCCGACGCGACCAGCGCCGCGATCGCGCTTATCCTGCGCATCGCGATCCACAACGCAATTGCCGCGGCCGCGGCCACCGCAACCGCCCACCCGCCGTGCGCGACGGTCCGCGTAACGACAACCGCGAAGGTTGTGGTGAGAGCTCCGTCGCGCGCTGCCCGAGCGATCGCGAGCGGGCCGCCGATCATCTGCGCCTCCTGCGCCACGACTCGCGGATGACACCCATTGAGCGCACTACCGCGTCTTCGAACGGCTCGGCGATCGTCCACGAGACGACCGGGATCGCCGCGTGTGTGATACGGGCGATCAACGCGGAGCGCTCAGCGCGGAGCAGCCTGTTTGCGTTGCGGCCGGCCGGAGCGTCGTCGGTTCCAGCGATCTGTGGCGTCGGATCGGGGGAGGCAACCAGAATCGCGTGTCCGAGCGACGTCAGCTGCCTGAGGCCAGGAACGTCGGTCGTGGTGAGCGGCGTCACGATGATGAGCTGACTTCCGGCGGGAAAGAGTCGCGCCGGCAGAGACGTGAAGCTCTCAAACGCGTGACTCGTTCCGGGCCGTGCCGACGCGATTCTTGTCAGAACGCGCATCCGCTGGACGCGCCCGAAGCCCGGCGCAACCCAGTCGAGCGACATTCCGTAGCTGAGATAGCCGACGCGGTTGCCGGCGTCCACGAGCGCGGTCGCCACCGACGCGGTTGCGCTCGCCGCGGCTTCGAACAGTCCGGGCGCGTCGGCGTACGCGCGCTGTCGACAGTCGAGTACGACGGCGACGTCGGCGACGCGTTCCTGCTGGTACTCATTGACGAAGACCCGGTCCTCGTACCGTGCGGTCAGCTTCCAGTTCACGCGTCTGACCGGAGCCCGCCGTCGGTGCTCGGCAACGTCAAAGAACTCGGTTCCTTCGCCTCCGATCCGTGCGGGGTTGGTTCCGGCGTACACCAGAGTCCGTCGTGGCGCGATCGGGACGTGCGACAACGCCCGGTGATCGGGGAGCACGATCAGCGCTCCGTCGACCGGAAGCCGGGTCCGGTAGGGCCGCATCGCGCAGTACCCGGCGTGCTCGATCGCGACGTCGGCGAAACTGTACGAGCCGCGCGAACCACGCACGCGGTAGCTGTACTCGAGTGTTTCGCCGCGAGCGATCGAGTAGCATCGGACCGGGTTGCCATCGATGACCGTCAGGCCGGTCGGTACCCGGTCTGTGATGTGCAGCTCTGGCAGCGCTTCCCCCTGGTTCTGTAGCCGTACGGTCACCGTGACCGGATCGCCGGGACCCGCGTGGCGTGCGTCGATCGACCTCGATACCGAAACGTCGACATCCCGGGCCGACAGCGCGGCGACGATGAGGTAGAGCAGGAGCGGCAGCGCCACCACGAGCAGAGAACCGTCAACGGTGACGAGCGCGGCCGTGATCGCGCCGCCGAGCACGAGCAGTAGCGGTACGAGCGGCTCCATCAAGGATCCACGACCGGAACCGGTGTACTCGCTAGAATCGATCGGACTATCTCCTCAGCCGCTTTCGAGCGTGTCCACAGTTCGGGCGCAAGTACGATGCGGTGGCTGAGCGCGGGTACCACCGAGTCCTTGACGTCGTCGGGGATCACGAATCCGCGTCCGGCCGACGCTGCGCGCGCGCGCGCGAGCTTCATGATCGCGAGCGACCCCCTCGGACTCGATCCGACCGCGACTCCGCTGTGGACTCTTGTACGCTGCACGAGCGCGACGATGTAGTCGTCGAGGTCGTCGTGGACGTGAACCTCCTCGACAGCGGTGCGCGCGCGAATGACTTCGTCGCGCGACGCCACCGGGCTGATCGCGAATCCGTCGACTTTGCGGCCGCGCCTGCGACGGAGGATCTCCCGCTCCTCCTCTGCGGTCGGATAGCCGACCGACAGCTTCACGAGAAACCGGTCGAGCTGAGCCTCTGGTAGCGGAAAGGTGCCCTCGTACTCGATCGGATTCTGCGTCGCGAGGACGATGAACGGGTCGGGTAGCGCGTGCGTCTCCCCGTCGATCGTGACCTGACCCTCCTGCATCGCTTCGAGCAGCGCCGACTGCGTCTTTGGCGATGCCCGGTTGAGCTCGTCTGCAAGGAGCACGTTCGTGAACACGGGACCGGTCCGAAGCTCAAACGTGGCGGCTTCGCGGTTGTAGACGTAGCCGCCGGTGATGTCGCCGGGCAGGAGGTCGGGCGTGAACTGGATTCTTGTGAACTCGAGCTCCATCGACTGTGCGAGCGACTGCGCGAGCATTGTCTTTCCGAGCCCGGGATAGTCTTCGAACAGCACGTGGCCGCCGCTCAGAAGCGACGCGATAACCGTGTCGATCAGCGCGCCCTTGCCGACTATGGCCTGCTCGACCGATTTGCGTACGCGCCGCACGAATGTCTCAGTGTCGTTCTGTGTCACGTCTCAGCTCCTTGGCTCTTCGACCGCTCGAAGGATGCGTTCGCATCGTTCGGTCAGGCCCGACCCGGCTGCGATACGCCGGTCGGGGTTCCCGCTCAGATGCTCCGCTACCGCGTCCGTCAGTTCGGAGCGGGTCGACGACGCGATGTAGTCGCGGCACGCCGCGCGCGAGTACCCGTCGTAGCCACCCGCGAGCAGCAGCAGCCCGACGCAGACGCGTTCGAGTTCGAGCGCATCGCGCTCGCCGCGTCGGTCGCCTCGGGTCGCCCGCTCGATCATCGACCGGTAGCGTGCGTACCGCGAGCCGCGCAACCCCACGTGCGGCGGCCGCTCGCTTGCCGGCGGCCGCAGCATCAGCACGCTGCGCACCGCGAGCACGATCATGATCGCGACAGCCGGGTACCAGAAGACGCCCCCGGGAAGCGCTCTGAGCGCGTCAATCATGCCCCGAGACTCCGCGAGATGCTGCTCAGGCACTCAATGGCGCGTTGCTCTTCGCCCGGAGAAAGCGATGCGTCGCCGTACCTCGTCCGTTCGAAGAGCGTTGTCAGATCCCACGCATCGGTGCGATCGACGCCCGCCGACGCAAGCTTAGTCGCCAGCTCCCGAGGCGTGATAGTCTGCAGACGCGTCGTCGGATGCGAGTGGCGGTACGCGTGAAGCATTTCGCGGTAGGCGCGCACCACGATTGCACCCGTGTCCGCGCCACGCGCGGAGTGCCTGACGGCGGCCCTGGCACTCTCGGCGACAGAGCGAACCGCGCGCGCGTCGGTAGACCGGTAGCGCCGGTTCGCTGCGATCAACGCGACGGCCGCGACGCTCGCGATGAGCGCGATGATCCACGTAACCGGCGTCGCGCGAGGTGAGGTCGCGGGTGGTTCTTCGTACACGTCCTCACGGTCCATCACCCCCGAGATCGATAGCGCTTCGCCGCCGGTCTGTCCGTCGTCCATTCCCGGCTGCGGGGTTTCGGGGGCACCACGTGGCATCAGTGAGACCAGCCAGAGCGCGATCAGGACCGCCGGGAGCAGGATCAGCGCCGGCAGTCGGTTCTCGCGGCTGAGCATCGCCACGACGAAGAGGATCGCAACCACCGATGCCGTCACCGATACGATCGCACCGCCGGAGCCGAAATCGATCGAAGCGCCCCGACGTTCGGCGAAAGCGCCGTCTTCGCCACGGTCGTACGGCTGCCGGTCGACGATACGCAGACCGGGAGAGAGCGCGACCGTGTTCAGCGCCGCAGCGAGTACGATGAATCCGAGCAGGAGCGCGACCGCGGCGTGATTCCGCGCAGGCTGTTTCCGTTGCACTGCACGAAAGTATACCATCACAGCCAGTGAGTGCCACGATGCAACCGTTGCTTGTTGAGGAATTGTGCGACCAGTGCGTTGACCACGGAACGTGGAGGCTCGACCGGGACGCGCTCGCGTCGCGATTCGATCCGGTCGCGTTCTACCGCGCGCTGTATCAGACCGGTCAGCTCGGAGTGGAGGCGTACGGTCCCGATAACGTCGGCGAGCTGTCTGACCTGATGACCGTGATCACGTCCGAGCCGTGGGATCGGCCGCTGCGCGACGCGGGGCTGTTGCTGACGCACGAGGACCGCATCGACCTGACCGAGCGACTGGTTCGCGCGATCACCACGGCGGTCGTGCTCCACGTTCCCGAGCCCGAGACCTTCCGAGCGATGCTTCACGATGCCCGTCGGTTCGATGAGGCGCTCAGGCTCTACTGCGATACCTTTCTGCCGGAGGATGCGGTCCAGAAACGGTGCGTCTGCGACTATCTGGGCGTTCGTGGTGTCGAGCACGATGTCCGGCGCGCGGCTGCGCTCGGCAGCACGGCCGCCGCTTACCTGCGCCAGTTGTTCATCCGTCACGTCGTGGATCTCCGGTCGCTTGCAGCGGCGCTGATGGAGATCCTCCAGACCGTCGCGCGCCACGAAGGGTACCTGCGCGCGCCGCGCATCGACGACGAGCAATCGGGAACACGGCCGAACGGGCACCCGCGCGGCGCGTCGCTGGCTGATCGGCGCGACGCGGCGCTGCGCGTGCTCGGCCTCCATGGTCGGGCCGATCATCGGGTCGACCCGCGGTCGGTCCGCGACGCCTACAGACGCCTGATGAGGCGCTACCATCCCGACGTCAACCCCAATGGTCTCGAAATGGCGAAGCGGATCACCAATGCGTACGCGGAAGTGCTCGGTTCGCTTGCGTGAGTTTCCGAGCGACGATATCTGTGACGAGCAGCGCGAGCGCGAGCGCGAGCAGGATCCGCCACGCGCGGTCGCTGTAGGACAGCGACCCGGCCGATGACGAAAACACGGCAGGCGCCTGGTCGTTCGTGAGCATTTGCCCGCCGCCGACCTGCGCCGCGCGTTCAAGCAGCGCGTAGTCGGTGTCGAAGCGGGTGTACTCCTGGTTGTAGCTCACCTCGATGCCCGACGTGCGGATGCTCGATGTGGCATTGTCGATCACGCTCGCAAGATAGATGCCCTCGCCGGAGAGGTCGAACCGCGCCTGGTACGCTCCCGGGCCGACCTGATCCACCAATACGGTGAACGGCTCGCCGGCCGGTGGCTGCACGATCGCGGTGAGGTCCAGATTGTTGCGGTATGCGCCGCTCGGCGTACGTGCATCGACCTTGATCGATGCCTCGGCGGCCGTCGCCCGCGGGTCGATTTCGATCGTGGCGTGCAGCCCATCGCTCGCGGGCCGACGCTGCGCCCATCGTACCATCTGTCCTGCAAACCGCGCGAAGGCATCCCAGTCGAGCCATTCGCGCGCCCAGCGGCCGCGCAGATCCGATGTGAACGCGACGCTGCGGCCGAGTCCGTACCGCCAAGCGGCTAGGATCGGGTTGTCGCCGGGGCCGACCAGGAGTACGTCCGCCGCGGGCTTCGGGTAGGCGAGGACGAACCCCCTCAAGGGTGGAATATCGGCTTCGTCGAATCCCGCAAGGATTGATCCGCCCGTCGCGATCGACGGGACGAACACCTCCTCGACGACCATGTTCCGGCTCACGATGCTCGTCTCGTCTGCGAAGATCCGTGGGACGTCCGCCGCGCTCCCTGCGTGGTAGCTCCTGCCGCCGCCGGCTTCGGCTATCGTACGCATGAGTTGCCGGTCGGCGCTTGCTCCGACCGATACCGTCGATACGGTGATCGACCGCTCGGTGAGCTCGCTCACGAGCGGTGTGAGGTCGCCGTCGCTTGTCAGCCCGTCAGAGAGCACAATGACGTGTCGCGTCACCGTCTCCTCGACAGCGAGCGCGCCGATCGCTTCGCGAAGCGCGGGGCCGAGCACCGTCCCGCCTCCCGGCTCGAGCCGGATGAGATCCCGCACGATCGCGTCGCGCTCACCGGCCTGCCTCATCGGGACCGTCCATTCTGCGTCAGCGTCGAACGCGATCACACCGACGCGATGGAACGGGTTCATGATCTCGAGCGCCGATACGACGGCTTCCTTCACCAGGTCGAGCCGGGTGACTCCCGACACCTCGATCGCACCCATGCTGCCCGACTTGTCGATCACGAACAGCATCGACACCGACGGTATCTTCATCGTCGACGTCGCGTCCATGTCGAGCGGTAGCAGTCGCTCGAGCGGGGTCGCGAACCATCCGCCCGCTCCGAAGCTGCGATCCCCGCCGATCGCAATGAGCCCTCCGCCTGTGTCGCGCACGTAGCGCTCGAGCGACTGCATACGCGCGATCGAAAGATCGTACGCCGGGATGTTGTCCAGTATCACCAAGTCGTACGCGAGTAGCGACTGCACATCGCCGGGTAGTTCCTCGGCGGTGACCACCGTCGTGCGAAGATTCTGCGCGCGCAGCGCGGCCACGTAGGGTCGCGACGGGTCGCCGGCGACGTAGAGTACGCGCGACTCGTCGGTGACGCTGACCACGGCGGTTGCCTCGTTGTTCTCAAGGATCGTGTCGCGCGGAGCGTCGACGCGGACGGTGTAGCGCCGGATGCCAGGTTCGTCGAATCGGCCCTGGAACGCGATGACGTTATCGCCACTCCCGAGCGTGACGCGCTCCTCACCGAAGTACGACCCGTCCCGCAGTACCACGACGTCCGCCGGCGTTGGATCGGCAGCGAAGATGACCGCGGCGAACTCGTGGGTCTCTCCGACCCGCACCACCGGCGGTGCATCGACTCTTCGCACAAAGACTTCACCGTCGGACGCGAATGCACGAAGAGGTACGGTATGGAGTCGCACCCCCGCGCGTGCTGCTACACGCGCTACGCGTAGCAGGTCACCGCGGTTCTCCAATCCGTCGCTGAGAAGCACGATCGAGCGGTCCCGACCTGCGTCGAGCAGCGACAGTCCGCGAACGACTCCGTCGGCAAGCGCCGACGCGCCGGCGTCGACTCGTGCGTTCGTGGTCATCCCCGACAGGCCCGTCTGCAGCGACCGCTCCACTGCCGCGTCACCCGCAACCAGCACGATAGCGGCGCGGTCGACGTCTTCAGCCGCCGCGAGCGCGCGCTCGACGAAGTCCTCCGCCTGCCTGCGTCCGACCGGAGCGACGCTGTCGGAAACGTCGATTACGAAAACGACATCCACACCGACCGATTCTTCGCGCAGCTGCGGCCCCGCGGCCGCTATCGCGAGCGCCATGACCGTCGCGACCCGAAGCAGCAGCGCGATCAGCGTGCGCCGCGACCGGCCGCGCCCAGGCGACAGTGCGATCACGACCGGAACGACCAGAATCAGTGCGAGTGCCCACGGGTACGCGAATCTCATCGGTACCGCCGCAGCCAGTGCCACCATTCGACGGCGAGCGCGACCACCGCAAGCACCGTGACCAGGTGCCAGATCGGATAGCGCTCTGTTGGATCTCC
>SKVA01000378.1 GCA_007129695.1 Spirochaetaceae bacterium
AAGACGTAGGCGGAGAGAGCCAGCACAACCGCTATTTCCAGAACGGCAACTGGTTCGCGTACAGCCACGTCGGGCATCCCGGCAAGGCGGGTGAGCTGTCGGCCGCGCACGGGTACACGATCGTCGGAACCGGCCCGCTGTCGCAGCCGGTCGTCACGACCGACATCCTCCTTGGATCGATGATGGCGATCAGCCAGACCAGCCGCAAGCCGGTCGAATCGATCAAGGTGCTCGAGCTCATGAATACCGACCGGAAGTTCAATAATCTACTGAACTACGGCGTTGAGGGCACGCACTTCCGCTTCGTCAACGAGCAGCTCGGCGTCATCGAGGCGATCCCGAACACCGGGTACGCGCCGAACATGCAGTGGGCGCTCCAGAACCAGTTCCTGACCTACCTGTTCCCGACCGAAGACCCGAACAAGTGGGCGAACTACCTGGCGTTCAACGAGTCGGCGAAGCTGTCACCGGTGGTAGGTTTCATCGCCGACCAGCAGCCGATCCGGACGCAGCTCGCGTCGATATCGAACGTCAAGGACCTCTACAACCCGCTCATCACACGCGGGCTTGAGGACCCATCGTCGCTGCGCGCCGAGTATCTGGCCGCGCTGCGCGATGCCGGCGTCGAGCAGGTCGAGCAGGAGCTGACCCGACAGGTTCAGGCGTTCCTGGCGAACCGGTAGAGACGGCTCTGACGGTTCTGGGACGGGGGTGCGGCTGCGGTCGCGCCCCCTTTTTTTTGGTACGCTGTGCCCGCGCCGATTCGCGAGGTGCCACGCGGTGATGGATCAGAGACGGGCCCACAGGGGGCTGACCGGTACCGGTCAGCGGTACGCCTGCGGGACCCGCACCCGAACGGCGCTGCGTCGAACCAGCGCGCGCACGCTTCCGTCCCCGACACGATCACCGTCGGCCTGCACGGGCAGCGGAGGTTCGCTCGACAGCTCTATCGACTCTTCTACGTGAAGCCTGAGCATGTAGCGCGAACTCAGCCGTGCGCGTTTCAGGACCACATCGGAGAGCAAGCCAAGGAGCCCTCGCCCACCCCCCATATGGAAGACCGACAGCTCCATCAGTCCGTCGGTGGCACGACTGGTCGAAAACAGGGGGGCGAGCGCGGTCCGGTTGAAGCCGGCGTTCGTCAGCATGGCTTCGCGAGCACGAACCGTACGCGTAACGCCGTCGGCGCTGACGCGAAACCGCACGGGCCCGCGGCGCGCAAGGTGCGACAGGACGCTGATGAAATACGCAGCCATCCCGAGCAACCGCTTCATCCTGCCGTCGATGTCGGTCATCGCGACCGAGCTCAAACCCATACTGAGGTTCAGAAGATGCAGTCGTCCGTCACGATCGATCGCGTCGAGGGCGATAACGTGATCGGAGTGCACAGCGACTGCGAGCGCCGGCCTGAGCGCCATCGGAATCAACAGATGCTTCGCCAGGATGTTGCCGGTCCCGCCAGGGATGATCGACAGCACGATCGGGTCGTCGGCGACCTCGTTCGCGATCATACCGATCGTGCCATCACCCCCGACGCACGCTATCTCGGTGAAGCCGTCGTCGGACGCACGGGCAGCCCGCCGACGAATCTCCCGCATCGAACGCGTTGACACGATTTCGTGTTCGATCGCGGCGTTCGACAGCACCGCGCCGGCGACCCGACGGACCCGGCGCGCGAGCGTCGATCCTCCGAGTTCATTGATGAGCACCAGAAGCCTCCTGGTCACGACGCGCCACCGGCCGGACTACCGCCGGCTGAGCGCGGACCGGCAGGTCGGTGAGAGGGCGCCCTCTGACCAAGCGTCCTCAGGTAGTAGAGCGCGACAAGGAGCTCGAGCCTGGAGTTCGCCGGCGACCCTTCGGGCAGTACCAGACTCTCGCGGATGAACCAGTACCAGAGCCCGGTCCGCGGGTTCAGATCGTAGAGATGCTTCAGCAGATCGGCCCCCGGACCGAGCTCACCCCTCCACCGCTCGTCTACAGCGGCGTAGAGGCTCTCGAGCGCGGATCGCCAGCGTTCAGCGCGGATCGCCAGAGAGTACCCCTGAACCTGGCGAGCCATGGAGGCAGCGGTGCCGGCACCGGGCGCTGCACCGCCAAGAATCACTCGCAGTCCGCGTTCGGCCTCCTGGACAAGCCTCCGGGCACGACTCTGCTGCTGCGCCTCATCTCCGGTCACGTACCGGTAGAACTCGCCGGGACGCCCGAGCAGGTTGGCGAGCGCGATCGCGAGCTGGGTCCGCAGCACCGGGTTCGTCGTGCGATGCAGCCGCGGCACGATCTCCCACGCCGCCTCAAACGCACCGCTGTATGACACCGCGGTCGCGGTTCCGGCGGCAACGCTGTCGGATGCGTCGGCGCGAAGGAGGTCGGTCAGGAACCCGACCGACGCTTCGCCGCCTATCTGCCCGATCGCTCCGGCGCACGCCTCGCGCAGTTCCTCCGATGCTCCATCCATCGCATCGACCAGAAGCGGTACGGCGCGCTTCTCTCCGATGCGCCCGAGCGCGCGAGCCGCCTGCACACGAGTCGTCGACGACGGGTCGTTCAGGAGATCGAGCAATGCATCGGTCGCCTGCGGCGACCGCAGCCGACCGAGCGCGCGGACGGCCTCTTCGCGAACCTCCGAGTCCGGGTCGTGCACACGGCCGAGCACCTGCTCGAGCGCCAGGTCATCGCTTGCCGAATCGATCGCACGAAGCGTCCGCGCAACGCGCTCGGAGCTGTCGTTCTTCGCAAGCACGCCGATATTGAGGAACGTCCGGAATATACTCGGCGTCGCGACGCGCGAAAACACGAAGCCGACGTCCTTGACGGGGCCTTCATCGATTCGCGACAGCACAAGGAGGCTGATCGCCACCAGAACGAGCGACGTGATCACGACGCCGTGGAACCCGGTGATCTCGACGAAGAGCACCTGAACGGTCCGGCCACGCAACAGATCATCGAGGAACCCGCCGCCGAGCGATCCGCCGGCTGAAATCACGCCGATCAGCGTCCAGTACCACGCGATGTAGGTCAGACGATTGCGCTCCTGCGTCAAACTGAGCATCAGCTGGTTGATTCCGTCCCAGAATGCAGGCGCGAGTAGTCCGCCCACCATCGCGATGATCGGCAGGACGATGAAGTAGTTTGTCGGAGTAAGGACCAGGTACCCGATCCAGCTCACCGTAAACAGCAGGCCGATCATCACGACCGGCTTGCGCCCGAACTGGTCCATTACGGTGCCCCACCCCGAAGAGACCGCGATCCAGATCGACTGCGAGATCACGAACATGATGCCGAGCCACGTGTTCGGCGCGCCGATCGTCGATGGATCGGTCACATAGGGTGCGAAAAACGGCGCCGATACGTTGATCGAAAAGAGCACCATGCCGGTGGTCAACGCGAACCGCCGGAAGTTCCGGTCCAGAAGCGGACTGAAGAATGACCGGATCGCGGATTCACCATCCGGAGGTTCGACGGGGTCGTCTACGGGCAGCACCAGTTCCTCCGACAATGCCGCGTCGTCGCAGGAGCGCGACCGGTCGGGGCGCGGCTCCGGGATCAGAATGTGAACCAGGATATCGACGATCCCGCCGAGCCCTCCGATCAGGAAAACGATGCCGTACACGATGAGCCGATTGTCAAGCGTTGCCGCGTCAAGCGCAACCGTCGTCCCGAAGAACGCGGCGATGTTCACGATCTGCGCGACCGCCGAGCGCCTGCCGAAGAACCTCGCCCGGACATCCAGAGGCACCAGATCGGCCATCCAGTTCCACCAGCCCGACGAACTCAGGTTCGTGATCACCCAGCTCGCGACCATCGCGGCGAACACGACCGCGATAGCGTATTCGCGCGTCGCGCCGCGCGCGACGGAGAAGGCGGCGTAGGCGAGCACCGGTCCGTTGAGTCGGTGCACGACACTCGTGATGATCCAGTACGGTTTGCGGCGTGGAAGCCGGCGGTAGATCAGGATCGCTGCAAGCTGCAGGACCGACGACATCGACAGAATCCCGACCAGCAGCCCCAACTGAGATGAGGTGGCTCCAAGGACGTTCCGAAGAAAGACGTTGAAGATCGCCTGCGGAGCGCAGACGATCATCCACAGCGTTCCGGTCGCGCCGCTGACAATACTGAGGTTCATCGATCGTCGCAGCTCTTCCCGGGTAACGCCGGAACCCATGGTCACTCCCTTCGCAGCGCCAGTATATCGGCCGTTCCCGCGGCGGCGGGCACCGTGTCGGATCCGCATGGCCAACGCAAGAGTACCGAAGCGCGTCGGCAATGTCACGGGAGCATCGATTTATTACCTTTTGATTCAGGAGTCATCATGTCGTTCAGTCCAGTTAGAAAACACTCGAAGGCGTCGCCGACCCGCGAAGGCGCCGGTGTGCGGCTGCACCGTGGGTTTGGGTTCGGCGAGACCGACCAGACCGATCCGTTCCTGCTGTTTGACGATTTTCGCGGAGACCGCGAGGAAGACTACATCGCGGGCTTTCCGTGGCATCCGCACCGCGGAATCGAAACAGTCACGTACGTGCTCGCCGGGACGGTCGATCACGGCGACAGCCTGGGTAACTCGGGGAGCCTGGGCGCAGGGTCGATTCAGTGGATGACGGCCGGCAGCGGGATCATTCACCAGGAAATGCCGCACGGCGATGAGCTCGGCCGGATGCACGGCTTCCAGCTCTGGGCCAATCTCCCCCGCTCGCTCAAGATGACCGACCCGCGCTATCAGGACGTCCCGGCGACCGAGGTTCCCGAGCGATCTGAGGACGACGGCACAACGTTTCGCGTGCTGTGCGGTGAGTACGGCGGCGTCGCAGGCCCGGTCGACGGGATCGCCGCGGCGCCACGCTACATGGACATATCGGTCCCGGCAGGCAGGACGAAGACGTTCCGGATGGATGTCGAATCGCACGCGTTCGCGTACGTGTTCGAAGGCTCGGGAACCTTCCGCGGCGCGTCCGACCCGCAACCGGTGCCGTACGAGGTCGAAGACGACGTGATCGCGCTCAAGCCGGTGGACGTCGACAACCGTTCGCTCGTGATCTTCGACGCGGGCGATGAGATCCGCGTCACCGCCGGCGAAGACGGGCTGCGCTTCCTGCTGGTGTCGGGGCGCCCGATCCGGGAACCCGTCGCGTGGTACGGCCCGATCGTGATGAACACGCAGGAGGAGCTACAGACCGCCTTCGATGAGTTTCGCCGCGGCGACTTCATCAAGGCCGGGTCGGCGTAGCGCGGACACCGCAGGCCGCCGGCGGCCTCAGCCCACGGTCTACAGGAACGACCAGTCGAGTTCGATCGCCTTTCCGGTTCGGGCCGACTCGTAGATCGAGTCGAGGATCGTGTTGTTCACGAGCCCGCTCATCGCATCGCTGACCGGGGCTGATCCCGAGCGGATCGATTCCACGAAATGGCGCGCGAGTAGCGTCCGCGCGTCGTCGATCGCCTTCGCATCAACCTCCACGTCAAAGGGGCGGTCGAACTTCTGGCCGGTGAAGACCAGACGATTGCCGCGAATCGACGCACCCCCGTCGGTCCCCATCAGGTCGACGAAGTGGCTGTTGTCGCTGAGCGTGTTGACGGCCCAGCTCACGTCGAGCGTCAGCGTCGACCCGTCGTCCATCTTGATCATCGCGGTCGCAAGGTCCTCCACATCGAACACGCCGTCCCAGTCAGGGGTCCCCCACGAACCGGTACCCCGCTTGTCCGGCCCGAACTTCGCGTAGGTCGAGCCGAACACCGACACAGGCTTCGGATCACCGAGCAGCCACATCGCCATGTCCAGCACATGCACGCCGATATCGATCATCGGCCCGCCACCCGACTCGCCCATCCGGGTGAACCAGCTCCCCCATCCCGGGATGTTCTTGCGCCGCATCATCCCGCATTTCGCGTTGTACACCTCACCGAGCTCGCCGGCATCGACCATCCGCTTCGCTTCCAGCACTGGAGGCAGCCAGCGCATCTGGTGCGCGACCATGACCGTGAGTCCTGAATCGCGCGCCGCGGTGTAGATCTCGCGCGCAGACGCTCCATTGAGCGCCATCGGCTTTTCGACGAGCACGTGCTTGCCCGCGGCGAGCGCAGCGACGGTCAACGGCGCGTGGAACCGGTTCGGGACCGCGACAACGACCGCGTCGACGTCCGGCGACGCGATCATCTCGTCGGCGGACGAGAACACGCGTAGCGCCGCCAGGTCCGCCGCTACCTCGCGCGCAGCGGCGGCGGCAAGCGCCGACGACGCGTCGGTGACGCCGGCGAGTTCGACCCCATCGATCTGACCGAACTGCTTCAGGTGCACGCGGCCAATGAAGCCGGCGCCGATCACGCCGATCCGGATCGGTGCCATCTACGCACCCGCCTGCGGCACGGTCACCAGCGTCATCTGCGCCCCGATCTTCACGACGCACTCCTTGAGCGCGGGAACCGGGTCGTCGACGTCGCCCTCGTACTCGAGCACCGCCTCACCCTTGAATCCCGCATCCGAGAGCGCAGTATCGAGATCGGGAAGCGACAGGTTGCCGGTCCCGACGACGACATCCTTCGGTGTGCGGTCGGGCTCGAAGACGAAGTCCTTGATGTGCACCAGATGGAGCCGGTCGGCGAACTCCTTGACCAGCGCGATCGGGTCCTCACGACTGTCCAGCGCCCACGCGGTGTCCAGGTTGAGCCCGATCCGGGTGCTCGTCTTCGCGAACACCCAGCGTAGCGCGGTCGCCGACCCCAGCCAGTGTCGCCCTCCGTGGTTGTGGATGCCGGCGACGATGCCGTACTCCTCGGTGAGCTCGTCGGCAATCGCGACCGCGTCATCGATTCCGTCGAGCGGAAAATCTACGCTCATCCGCGAGAGCCCCGCGGCCTTCGCGCAGTCGAACAGCTTGCGCGCCTCCTGCCGGTCGGTTGCGATCCGGTTGACGCCGATGCTCATCACTTCGACGCCGTCGTTGCGGTACGCGCCGCACAGCGTCGCAAACGCCGCCGGATCGCCCCAATCGGCGTGGACCCGGCACAGTTCGATCCTGCGCAGCCCGCACGCGCGGACGGCGGCGGCCACCTTCGCCTGGTCGCTGATCCCGCGCAGACAGTAGCTCTGAATGGATAGTTCCATGGTCACTCCTCACGCGCAGTATTGACCGCACCGGCCGACGGCAACAGGACGAAACGATCGAAAACCTGGACAGGATTTAGCGCTTCCAGATCGCCGGTCAGTCGTGGTGCCCCGCGCGCCGGCGATACTCCCGCGGCGTGAGGCCGGTGTCGGCACGAAACGCCCGGTTGAAGTAGCTCACGTCACTGAAACCCGATGCGTGGAGGATGGTCGTGATCGGATCGTCGGTCGTCGCGAGAAGCCGCTTGGCCTCGGTGAGTCTGCGCCTGTTGATCGTCCGGCGAATCGTCGAGCCGGTATGCGAACGGAATAGCTGGGCGAGCCTGGCCGGCGACACCCCGACCGCGCGAGCGAGTTCACGACTCGGCAGCGGTTCATCGAACCGCTCTGCTATCAGCCGCAGCGCCGTGCGGACGCGGGCGTCGGTACGCGGGAGACTGTCGTCGTCGTCGCGCGCGATCACCAGGAGCAGCGCGTGGAAGAGGTGCACCGCGATCGCCGGCGAAGACGGGTCGTCGCGAACGACCTCATCAGCGATCAGCCGGCAGAGCGCGCTCGCCCGATCGTACGCGGCGTCCGGAAGCACGATAGGGGCGGACGGAGTCGCCCGGTAGAACGGCTCCAGGAGCCGGTCGTCGCTACCCGCGCGGTCGTTCAACGACAGACATTCGGGCAGAAACGTGACGTTGTAGTAATCGCAGATCTCGTCGGGGGACGCTTCGATCCGGTGAGGGTGGAAGGTTCCCAGACGGTACACCTGGCCGCGACGAAACGGGGTGCGTCGCCCCGCGATCACGTTGTGCCCGTGATCGCCGTTGACGACGATGAGCTCCAGGAAGCGGTGGTAGTGGGTCCGGAAGCTGCCGCTTCGATAGTGCGCGACGTGCAACGGCACACCGAACCGCTTCTGCAGCGGAGATCCCGACAGCGTAGTGACGTATTCCATCGCTCCGGTCGATTCCAGCACGCGGAGTCGCCAAGGTCAAGCTGCCCGCTGGAGTTGCCGGGCATCGAATGACACCTTCTGCCGAATCGCGTATCCTCGCGCAGGAGGTACCCCTGTGCTCCACAGAGCGACGCCCGGACTCCGCGGGAACGTTTCCGGCAGGATCGGAGAGATCGGCGCGGTCACGATCACCGCGGCCGGAAAGTTTGTCTTCGGCGACTGGCTGGACATGCACCTGGAGTACTTGGTCGTGGCCGTGGCGCTGTGGACGATCTACATCGTGACCCGACGGAGGGCGAACCCATCGGTCGTGCGTCGGTGGGGCTTCACGACCGCGGGGATCGCGGAGGCCGCGGTGCTCTCAGGGCTCGCGTTCCTCGCCGGTGCCGGATTCTGCGTCGCCTACGCGGTCGTCACGCAGACGGGGATCGTGTCGTGGAACCTGGTGGTACTCCTGGCGCTCTACCCGATCTGGGGGCTTGTTCAGCAGTTCCTCCTGGTCGCGCTGGTCGCAGACAACGTGATGGCGCTCAGGAAGGAGCGGTCTCAGGAGTTCGCGGTCGTGATGTTCGCGGCGCTGCTGTTCAGCGCGATCCACTTCCCGGAGGTCCCACTGATGATCGCGACGTTCTTCCTCGGTTCGGCGACAACGCTGATCTTCTTCCGGACGCGAAACATCTGGATGCCCGGCGTGCTCCACGGTTGGTTCGCGACGCTGTTCTACTTCCTGGTCATGGAGGTCGACCCGCTCGAACCCCTACTGGCCGTTGCATTCGGCTGGTAGCGGAGGTAGGTTAGCGTATGGGATCGGAAACGCCCGTCGAACACACCGACCCGCTCACAGGGTCCGTCGACTGGATGCCGCTGGACAACGCCGCCAAGATCTACCCGGTCGCCGGCTCGGGTGCGGTCACCCCGGTCTTCAGGCTGTCGGTGACGCTACGCGAACGGATTCGCTATCGCGAACTCGACGATGCGCTGCGGCGGATCGTCGATCGCACCCCGTACTATCAGGTCTACATCCGCCGTGGAGTGTTCTGGTACTACCTGGAGCGCCACCGCGATTATCCGACACTCGAGGTACTCCCCGACGCGCCGATCACGAGCATATCGCTGCACCGTCGCCGCGAGCAGCTGATCCGCGTATTCGTGCGCGACTGCACGATCGCGGTCGACGTATCGCACGTGCTGACCGACGGGT
>SKVA01000315.1 GCA_007129695.1 Spirochaetaceae bacterium
ACGGCTCGATCGCGGCGCGCTGTCGCTGTCCGCCACCTTGACCAACGACCGCGGTTGTGGCGCTTCGAACCTGTGCGCCGACCGCCGCTGTCGCGCTGCCGAACATGATCCGTGCGCTCGACTCCGACAGTACGATCACCTGGTTCGCGCGCTGGACGTCCTCCGCGGTGAAGAAGCTCCCGGCGATGACTCGCAGGTTCATCAGATCGGCGTACCGATGGTCCACCGCGACCGACGACCTGATCTGGAAGCTGTCTCCGCCGACCTCGACCCGCTGGACCCGTCCAGGGGCGACCATGGTGATATCTCGGAGGTTCTCGTAGTCGGAGGCCAGCACCGATGGTAGGCGACCGTCGATCTGCGATGGGAACTGCCGGTTTATCGATCCGTCTTCGGTGAGTGTCGCGTTCGCGATCACGATTCGCCTGCCTCCGCCGGAGAGGCTCTCCTGCAGCGCGGTGTTGACGTCGCTGCTCAGACCGATCGTGATCGTCAGCGCGCCCACGCCAATTGCGATCGTCAGAATGGTCAGAACGCCCCGTAGCGGATACGTTCTGAAGTACGCGATGAAGGACTTCAGTGAGTCGAACATGGTGGCTCCTACTCGCTTCTGATCGCGAGCGATGCGTCGACGCGTCCGGCCTGGCGCGCGGGATAGACGCCAAACAGTACGCTGACGGCCAGCGCGAGCGCTGCACCGACCACAAAGTAGAGCCAGTTCATCAGATCGACGGCGCCGATGTCGGCGATCAGCGACGTCCGCAGCAGCCCGTACGCGACCGGCGCGAGCAGAAGACCGATCGCGGCACCGGTCAGGCTCATGCAGGCCGATTCGTTGATGAACTGGCGGAAGATCTCGCGTCGCGACGCGCCGATCGCGCGTGAAATGCCGATGCCGCGGGTGCGCTTGATCACCCGCATGAGCATCAGATTGAAGAGGTTGATCGACGCGATGAACAACGCCGCGGCCGCCAGAAACAGCACGACGGCAAGGATACGGCTGAGCTTCTGCCGTTCGGTCGTCAATGCGTCGAGCGATGCGGTGACCCGCGTAGTACCAGGGCCGTACTCGGAGTCGAAGAAGAGCGTGAGTTGCTGTACCGCCGCGTCAAGCCGCGACGAGTCGTCGATCGCAAACCGCAGCGTGCGCGTCGGGCGCTGGAAAGAGATTGCGCGTCCGGCGAACTGGACCTGAGCTGCGGCATTGGGCACAAAGCCGAGTCGGTCGAAGGCAGCGCCGGTCTCGATCGATCGGACGCCGGTCGGGGCCAGTACCCCGACGACGGTATACGTCTGGATTCCCAGTCTGACGCGTGTTCCGATTGCCGTCGAGTCGGGGAAGAGCGTTCGCGCAAGGTCGTGGCCGAGTACGATGACCTGGTTGCCCGCCTCGATGTCCTCATTCGTGAAGACCGTACCTGCGGCTGCGCGCAGACCGTACGCGTCGAAGAACTCCCCCGTAACGCGATAGCCGGAGAAGGCGTCCACCGGAAGCTCGCTCACGACCGCTGCATCGTCGCCGTCGGTACCAAGAAGCGCTTCGAACTGCGCGCGCATCTGCTCGGGGTCCATCTCTGCGGTACCGGCTCGGCCGCCTGTGGCTCCTCCCGGCAAGGTCAAGGCAGCCTCACCATCGGTGCGCGTCTGCCCTTCGGCCGCCCCCACCGCCTGACCGCGACCTCCGGTTGCACCGCCACCGGCGATCCCGCCCGTGCCGCCGATGGCTCCCAGTTGACCCGCGATAGCCGTGCGGTTGCCGGCGGTCCACGGCGCGCCAACGACGAATCGATCGGCGTCGGCCAGGTAACCGTGGTCGACCGCAGCGACGCCCGCGCGAGCTCTGATCAGATCGTCGGTTCCGAGCGCGATCGCGCGGGATACCGACGCGTCGAACCGGACGGCCGCCTCGGTGATCTCGGTCTCATTCCCGACGACCTCGACGGTGATCTCGCGGTACGCCGGGTGGCTCAGCAGGTAGTCGGTCTGACGGTCGTACGACCGGATGAACGCGAACATCGCCGCGACCAGCGCGACGCCGATCGCGGTAGCCGATATAACCAGGATCGACTCGACCAGACGACCACGAATATGGCGGATACTCATCCAGAGCCGGTCGGCCCAGCTCATGCGGCCCTCCGGGTATCGCTTTCGACGACCCCGTCGCGTAGGCGTATGCATCTCGATCCGCGTGCGCCCAGGCGGTCATCGTGCGTGACCATGACGATCGTGACGCCGTCCCGGTTCAGTCCTTCCAGAATCTGAAGGATCTCCTCGCCCTTGTCGCTCGGGAGATTACCGGTCGGCTCGTCGGCGAGGATCAGCGACGGGTTGTTCGCGAGCGCGCGGGCGATCGCGACCCGCTGCTGCTCACCGCCGGACATCATGTTCGGGTAGTGGCCCATCCGATGCTCCAGTCCAACGTCGACGAGCAGCGCTCGCGCCCGATCGCGGCGTTGTGAACCGCGCACTCCGGCGTACATCAGCGGGAACATCACGTTCTCCAGCGCGGAGAACTCGTTGAACAAGTTGAAGCTCTGGAAGACGAAACCGAAGTGCTCGTTACGAATCCGCGACAGTTCCGCGTCGCTGAGCGTCGTCAGATCGTTGTCCTCGAGCAGGTAGCGGCCTTCATCCGCCGAGTCGAGTATTCCCAGGATGTGCAGAAGCGTCGACTTGCCCGAACCCGACGGTCCCATGACCGTAAGGAACTCGCCGCGATCGATCGTCAGGTCTATTCCCCGCAGTGCGGTCACCGTCGATGATCCCAGGTCGTACGTCTTTGCGATACCTTCAAGCGTAATCATCAGCTGCCTCCAAGCGTGATCGACTCCCGGTCCAGGAATCCTGCGTAGCTGCTCGTAATGATGCGATCCCCCGGTCGCACGCCGGTCAGAATCTGCACGTAGTCGTTGGTGACCGCTCCGTACGTGACCGCAATCCTGGTCGCGGTCGTTCCGTCGACGCGGTACACGAACTGCCGGTTGCCCGACGTGAGGAAGGGGCCCCTGGGCAGTACCATTGCGTCGGCGACCTCGCCGACGACCAGTTCCAGAACGGTGGTGCTTCCCGGCAGGAACTCGCCGTCGCCGACCGCAAGCGCGACGTCGATGTCTACGACCGGCATCCCGCCCGCTGCGGCGGTGGCCGCGGTGAGGCCGATCCGTTCGATCTGCCCGGCGATCCGCGATCCGGTGATCTCAACCGCGACCGGGTGGCCGGTCCCGATCAGTCCGACGTACTGCTGCTCGATCTGCGACTGGACCAGTGGGTTGCGGGTGTCGGCGATCTCCAGCAGCTGCCCGTACTGCTGGAGTACGACTCCCGGCGTCAACGCCGCGCTGGCGATCGAGATCACCCGCCCGCTTATGGGTGCGGTGACCCGAGTCGCGGCGAGCCGCAGCTCCAGATCTGCGATCGTCTGCCGCGTTGCGGCGATATCGTCCTCGTAGTTTCGTCTGGACAGCTCGTGCAGCGCGAGCGTCTCATCGCGCGTCGCATCGTGGTCGCCGAGCGACGCCTGGGCGTTCTCCACGCGTCGCCGCGCGGCCTCACGATCGGCGGCGGTCGCCAGGTCGACCGCTGCAAGCTCTTCGACCTCCCTTCGGTGCGCGATCGCATCCGCGATCTCGAGCTCGAGCATCGACCGTTGACGCGCGGCGCTTCTCAGCGAAAACTCGTGCTGAAGAAGAAAGCGGTCGAACTCGCGGAGACTCCGCTCGAGCGATCGCTGATTGGCAACAAGAGAGTCGCGAAGCGTCGGGGCGTCGATCGAGGCGACCGTCTGGCCGGCGGACACCCAATCTCCTTCGGCGACCGCAATGCGCTCGACAAAGCCTTGCTCGGGAGAGGTCACGCTCGCCCTGCGACGCGCGACGACGATCCCGGCGATCTCTACGGTACTGCGCAGCGTCTGAAGCGCGACCGGGGAGGCGGTGTACGATCCAAGCGTGAAGCTCTCCTCTCTGGGCGCGAGCCAGAACCACGCGACCGCGATCACTGCGCCGATCACCGCAACCGTGAATAGCGCGATCATCGCCTGGCGACGGCTGCCCGACCGCCTGACCCGCGCCGACGCGACGATCGGCTCAGTGCGCTTCTGCAGGATCTGGCGCTCCCTGTCGCTTCCGGACTGAACTGGTGGTTGTTCCATCGTGGGCAGATGGTACTCCAGCAGCGCGCGACAGTGCGCAAAACGATCGTAAAGGAGTGTTAATTCTCCGCGCTCCAGTGTTAAGCGTGTAAAAGATCCCGCGTGGGCCACGGTCACATCCCGATGGTTCGCACGATCGAACGCGTATCCGCTACTATACCAGTATGGCACGACGGTACGACCGGGTTGCGACCGCTGTACTCATGCTCCTGTTGGCGATGCTACCGGTTGTTGCGCTCCTGCAGTACCGCGTACTCACCGCTGCCGCAGAGGGCGAAATCGCGAGTCTGCGCCGTATCGCCGCTACCGCCGCGCGTCAGATCCGGACCGAGGTCGGTCTGGAAGTCGCGGGGCTGGGCTCGATGGTCGTCTCCGGAATCGGCGCTGAAACCGAGTATCCGGTACAGCCCGACCCGCTGGCGATGTGGAGTAGCGAAGCGCGGTTCCCGGAGCTTCTTGACGACATCGTCATCGTCGAGCGGATCGCCGATCGAACAGTGATCTACCGCTACGACCGCAGGGCCGACCGAGTCGAGCCGCTGTTGCAGGCAACCGAAGCGCGGGTGCCGGGCAACTGGACGTTCGCGGTTCCAGTTCCTTCGGGCTCGGTTCTCATCAGGATTGACAGCGCCGCGCTTGTCAGGACGGTTGTTCCGCTGCTGGTGGAGGAGACGCTCGGACTCACGACGAACGGGTTTCAGGCGACGCTTGTCGATCACACGCTTGGGGAAGTCCTCTATAGTACCACCCCGGTGAGCTACGACAGGTTCTCCTCTTCCGACGCGATCGATGCCGAACAGATCGTCCTGTTCGGGTCGATTCCCGGCGCGGCGCTCGACGTTCCGTTCGGTGAACGTCCAGGGCGCGTGTCACCCGGACTCATCCAGCAGTGGCTCACGCTGCGTCGACGGGATGATGACCTGCACCGCGAGGAGCGTCCGCGTGCTCCGGCAGGCGGAATCGCGCTGCACATCTGGCACGCGGCGGGAAGCGTCGAACGCGCCGCGCTCGCTGAGCGGAACCGCAACTTTGCGCTGTCAAGCGGCGTCATGCTTGCATTCGCTGGAGTCGGCGTGATGTTCCACCGGCTGCTCCGCCGGTCGATCAGGCAACGCGAGCGCGAGCGCGAGTTCGTCGCTACGATTACGCACGAGCTGCGTACCCCGGTATCCGCGATCCATGCGACCGCCGAGAACCTTGCCGCCGGTATCATCACCCGCCCCGACCGGGTAGCCGAGTATGGTCGCGTCCTGCTCGACGAAGGCCGTCGGCTGCGACGGATGGTAGAACAGACGCTCTTCTACGCCGGGCTCGAGGGAGGGGCGCACCGAATACCTTCCGAAGCGATTGACTGGGAAGCTCTGCTTTCGCGGTCGATCGCAGGAGTGAAGGAGCTCGACCCGGCGCATCTGACCGTCGAGGTGGACCCGAACCTGCCCCGGTATCGCGGCGACCTCATAGCGATCGAGTCGGTGGCAACCAATCTGCTGTCGAACGCCGCCAAGCACAATCCACCCGGCACCGCGATCAGCGTCCACGTATCATCGGTATCGTCATCCCTGGCGCTTTGCGTGCAGGTGAGCGACGCCGGTGTCGGCATCCCGCGGCGCGAGCTGCGTCGGGTCAGGGAGCCGTTCTACCGCGGAAGACGGTCTCGGCAGAATCAGGTTCCCGGCACCGGGGTCGGTCTGAACCTGGTTGCCCGGATCGTCGACGCGCATCACGGCTCGCTCGAGATCCAGAGCGTCGACGGTCAAGGGACAACCGTGACCGTTCAACTGCCTCTCGACCGCGCGCCATGAAAGATCGCATCCTGATCGTCGAGGACGAAGCCGCGATTGCGATGACGATCCGGGACCGGCTCGAAAGCGAGGGCTACGATCCTTCGGTCGCAGCCGACGGTGACACCGGTTTCCGGCGCGCATCGACCGAACCGTGGGCGCTCATCGTGCTCGACGTGATGCTTCCGGGCAGGGATGGGCTGACCGTGTGCCGTGACCTCCGTGGCCGCGAAGTAACCACACCGGTCTTGATGCTCACGGCGAAGGACCAGACGCTCGACAAGGTGCTCGGGCTCAAGATCGGTGCCGACGACTACCTGACCAAGCCGTTCGAGATGGCCGAGCTCCTCGCTCGGGTCGAAGCGCTGCTGCGGCGTAGCCGCAGGACATCCAACCGTGCGCGGACCGATGCGATCGGCCCGTTCGTGCTCGACGTGGACAGGCAGGAGCTCCAGCGCGACGGCCAGGCGATACCGCTGTCGACTCAGGAGTTCAAACTGCTGCGCTACCTCTATGAGCATCGCGGCGCGATCGTCGACCGCGACGAGCTGCTTGCGGCGGTATGGGGGTACGACGGGTCGACGTACACCCGGACCGTGGATGTGCACATCTCCTGGCTGCGGCAGAAGCTCGGCGACAGCCGCGCGCAGCGGCTGATCGCGACGGTCCGTGGTCGCGGGTACCGTCTCATGCCGTAGACCGTGGTGCCGAAATTGTTGATAGTCGACCCGCGGGGGCCGTGCGTGACTACACCCTGCCCCTTTCTCTAAACGGCCCGTTCCAGTACACTCCTCCGCGAGGGAAGTGGGGTTGAACGAATCACCGGAACATGGGTCTGCCGCGGAATCGATTGACGACGAAAACTCGCGGCTGCGATCCGCCGGGCCGGCTGCCGGCATCGAACCGGCGGACGCGAGCGAGTTACTCGATGAGATCAGGCTTCTGCGCGCGCGAAACGACGAGCTCGAGCGTCTGTTGACGCGTAACCCGACGACGGGCCTGCCGATCCGGCGTCTCTTCGACCGGGAGTTCGAGCGCGCGCTCGACGCGGTGACGCGAATCGAACGCGGTCCACGGATTGCGATCGGGCTTCTCCGGCTGAATCGTGACTACGACAGAATCAAGAACTCGCGCGATCGCAACCGTGTACTGCTGTTCAAGACCGGAGACCGTATGCGCGAGGTCGTAGGCGACAACGTCTACCAGAGCGACCGGCTCGACGAGTTTCTGCTGATCCTGCGCGATATCCCGAACGTAGACGGGGCAGAGCTGCGCGCCGGCGATGTAGTCGACATCATCGCCGCGCCGCACGAGCCGCCGGCCGACGATGTCCAGTTCGGGTGCCACCTGGGGATATCGGTCTACCCTGACCATGGCATCGATCGGGAGGAACTGCTTGGGAACGCCAACATCGCCCTCCGCCAGAGCGAACGGACCGATCGGCCATTCGTGATCTACGATACCGAGCTCGGCCGTGGTTTTCGCGAGCGCGAGGAGCTCGAACGCACGCTGCGGCAGACGATCCAGTCGGGGTTCGGCGGCTTCGCGCTCAACTATCAACCCTTTGTCGATCGAAGCCTGCGCATCTGCGGATCGGAAGTGTTGATCCGCTGGACCGGAGCCGACGGGCGGATGATTCCGCCCGATCTGTTCATACCGGTGGCCGAGGAGACCGGCGATATCCGCTTTCTGGGGCAGTGGTCGCTCTACCAGGCGTGCAGGCAGCTGCGGCACTGGCACCGAAGCGGCCACGACGGGCTGTTCGTGTCGGTCAATGTGTCGCCGGCGCAGTTCCGCCAGCAGGATCTGGTGGAGCGTGTCGGAGGGATCATCGATTCACTGAAGCTCGATCCGTCGGTTCTCCATCTGGAGCTGACCGAAACGACCGTCATGGACGATCCGGCCGACGCGATCGCGCGGCTGGTCGAGCTGCGCGACATGGGGGTGCACCTTGCTCTGGACGACTTTGGCACGGGCTACTCGAGCCTGACGTACCTTCGTGAGTTCCCGTTCGATACGCTGAAGATCGATCGCAGTTTTGTCACCGGGATCGACACCAGTCCGCAGAACCGGCAGATCGTGAGAGCGATCGTCACGCTCGCGCGCGGGTTGGACATGCACGTCGTGGCCGAGGGCGTCGAAACGACGCAGGAGCTCGACGTCGTGTTCGACTACGGGTGTGACTACGTGCAGGGATACGTGTTCTCCCCCGCGGTCTCCGCCGATGCGTATATCGAGCGAGTCGATGCGGGGCCGATTCAGCCTCCTTCGGGGCGCCTGACGCGGAGTATAGCGGAGGGATCGGCTTCATGATCGCGCTCACGACCACGGCGGACTCGGTGTCATCCATAGTTGCGGATATAGAGAGCCAGCTACGATGGATCGACGCGGTCGAGTTCCGGATCGATCTACTCTCGGCCAACGAGCGCGCGAGCCTGGAACGACTCCCGTCGCTGTGCCGTGGCGCCGCGCGTGGCACAGCGGTAGCTACGATCGCGACCGTTCGGCGTCGCGGCGACGGCGGAGCGTTCGACGGCAGCGAACACGAACGCGTCGCGCTGCTTGCGCGCGCGGCGGGTGCCGGGTTCGATTACATCGATGTCGAGGCCGATCTGTCGCCGGCCGACACGGTGCGCGGCGTGCTCGATGCCGCGCAGCGGCGCGGTACGACCGCCGTCCGTTCGTTTCACGACTTCGATGGAGTTCCAGGCGATCTGGTCGAACGAATGCGATCGGCGAGTGCATCGGGCCCCTGCGTCGCGAAGGCGGCCGTGACGCCGCGGACGACCGCGGATCTCGGCCGGATAGTCCAGGCCGCTGATGAGCTGTCCGGCACTCCGAAGATCGTCATCGGCATGGGTCCTCACGGCTTTCCGACCCGCGTCCTGCCTGCCCGGCTTGGAAACACGTTCACGTTCTGTTCAACCCCGGGTAGTTCGGCGGCCCCCGGGCACATCTCGCCGCAGGAAATGCACGACCGCTACCGTGCGTCGGAGCAACGCGCCTGGTGGCCGATCTTCGCGGTGATCGGCGATCCGATCGGGCACTCCAGGAGTCCGGAGTACCACAACGCGCGGTTCATCGAAGATGATGTGTCCGCCGTCTACGTCCCGGTCCTGGTCGATGATGTTGACGACTGGTTCGATCTGGCGTCGCGACTGGGAGTCAGCGGGTTTTCGGTTACGATCCCTCACAAGGAGTCGGTGCTCGCGCGCCTTGGCGACGCGGCCGATGGGGATGCACGCGGGGCGGGCGCGTGCAGGA
>SKVA01000206.1 GCA_007129695.1 Spirochaetaceae bacterium
CACGATCCGCCTGGCGATGGACGGTAGCGAAATCGGCCTCGTGTCGACCGGCCCGTCGAGCAGGTTGATCCAGATAAACGGTGGCGCCGCCGGCCGGATCGACGTGATCTTTCCGGTGCTCCACGGTCCCTACGGGGAGGACGGCACGATCCAGGGGCTCGCGAAGCTCGCCGATATCCCGTGCGTCGGCGCCGGGGTTCTGGGGTCCGCGGTCGGGATGGACAAAGACGTCATGAAGCGGCTGCTCCGCGACGCCGGGATCCCGATCTCGCCGTTCGTTGTCGCCCACGCGCACCGGCCCGAAGGACCGACCTGGAGCGAGGCGACGGCGAAGCTCGGCGGTACGCTTTACATCAAGCCCGCCAACCTGGGCTCATCGGTCGGGATCGCGCGCGTGCGCGACGATCTGGCGTACCGCCGCGCCGTCGCCGACGCGTTCGCGTACGACCGGAAAGTCATCATCGAGAGAGAGGTCATCGGCCGCGAGATCGAGGTGTCGATCCTGGGGAACGACGAGCCGGTCGCGTCGGTGCCCGGGGAGATCGTCCCGGCCGACGGGTTCTACTCGTACGCGGCAAAGTACCTGGATGAAAATGGCGCGCGACTGCTCATCCCGGCCGACCTGACCTCCGAGCAAACCCGGACGGTCCAGGAGACGGCGTTACGCGCGTTCACGTCGCTCTGCTGCGACGGGATGGCGCGCGTCGACGGATTTCTCACCGCCGACGGCGTTTTCGTCGTGAACGAGATCAACACGATCCCCGGGTTCACGCGGATCAGCATGTACCCGAAGCTCTTCGAGGCGTCCGGGATCGGGCCCCGGGAGCTCACCGACCGGTTGATCGAACTCGCGATCGAGCGGCACACCGCCGACACGAGCCTCCGGCTCACGCCGTCGGTTACCCCCGACTGAGATCGGCCAGGCTGCGCACGCGCAGCTGCTTCGTGAACTCCGCCACAGACAGCTTCGTCGCGGGCGTCACGGTGAGTTTCACCGTCGCGCCGGGGCGCAGGTGGACGAAGTTGTCGTCCGCGCGGAAGTCCGCGTCGGCAAGCTCGATCCAGCTCCACATCGCCACCGCGTTGCTCTTGAGGCTCACCGCGAACGAGCCGTTCGCCATCTGCTTCACGACCGGGGTGATCGTCGGGTTCGCGTCGAGCTCGAGGTGCTTCGGACGAGCGAAGGTCACCAGGTTGTCGGCGACCTTCACGCGGCCGTCGTACGCTTCGAGCCAGACGATAAGATCGCGCGGCCCGTGCGCATCGATCAGTTTCTGGAGTTTCAGCGTGTGCACGGTGCGGTTGGCGTTCCGTCCCGACTTGACCGCCTTGTCGCCGGCGTCCAGCTTCTTTCCGCGCGCGTCGGTGACGACCCACTTCAGCGTGAGCGCCCGCGCGGCGCGCTCGTCGTTGGTGAGGTGGATTTCCACGGTTCCACGCTCCTGGTCTTCGATACCCGACAGGAGTAGCGGAGCGAAGAACTTCCGCGCCATGAAGTGGAGCGCTTTCCAGCGGTGGTGGTAGTCGATCGACGACCAGCTCGCGACCGGCCACGTGTCGTTGAGCTGCCAGTAGAGCGTTCCCATCCCGCGCGGCATCGATCGCCGCCAGTGTTCGACCGCGTACTTGATCGCCATTCCCTGCAGGATCTGACTGGCCCACAGCGTCTGGTCGAAACCGGTGGGCAGTCGGAACCAGTCGAGCATATAGTGCATGATCGTGCTGTTTCCGATGCCGCTGCGCTGATGGTGCTCCATCACGAAGCTGGTCACGTTCCGGTCTTCGGGGGCGGTATAGCCGTGCGTCGTCTTCGGCTCCGGGAAGCTCTGGAAACCGAACTCCGAGTTGAACCGATGCTCGCACGTGCGGTACCACTCGAAAGGTTTCATCCCGTGCCAGACGTCCCACAGGTGCGCATCGCCGCAGGTCGGATCGCGGTGGTTCGACCGGTCACCGTGCGGCGTGTGCGGGCTGCCCGGCCAGTACGCCGTCTGCCCGTCGTGGTCGGAAACCACGCGCGGAAGGAGCTCGTCGAACAATCGCGAATAATCCTTCCAGCTCATCGTGCGGTCGGTCCATTCGGGTCCGACCAGCCCCTGTTCGAGCTCGTTGTTTCCGCACCAGAGCGCGAGCGACGCGTGATGCCGCAACCGTCGGACATTGTCGACCGCCTCCTGCTCGACGTTCGCGACGAACAGATCGTTGTCGGCGGGGTACGTGTAGCAACCGAACATGAAGTCCTGCCAGACGCAGATCCCGTACTCGTCGCACAGGTCGTAGAAGACGTCCTCCTCGTAGAGGCCGCCACCCCAGACGCGCAGCATGTTCATATTCGCGTCCGCCGCGCTCTCTACCAGGTCGCGATAGCGTTCCGGTGAGGTTCGGTTGTTGTACGCGTCGGCGGGGATCCAGTTCGCACCCTTCGCAAAGAACGGAACGCCGTTTACGACGAACTGGAACGATTCGCCCCACTCGTCCTTATGCCGGTCGAGCACGAGCGTCCGCAGGCCCACGCGCTTCTCCGCGCGGTCCAGGATCTCTCCATCGGCGCCGGTCAGCGCGACGCGGACGTCGTAGAGCGGCTGATCACCCATCGTGTTCGGCCACCACAATTCGGGGTTCGGAATCTTGATTTCGGTCGAGCCCGATCCGCGGCGCAGCACAATCGCAGATTCGGCGACGGTCTTTGATCCGCGCGTGACGGTGACGATCGCACCAACCGACGAACGCGTCGCGTTCGCGGTCAGCTCGGCATCGACGGCAACCCGGAGCGAAACCGCCCGCGATGCACCGTGCTGCTGCACGATCCGCACGTCGGCAAGACGTGCGCCGTCAAAGCCGACGACCTCGATATCGCGCCAGATGCCGCACGTGACGGTGCGGATGCCCCAGTCCCACCCGAAGTTGCACTGTTCCTTACGGATGTGCCCGTGGAAGCCGATTTTCTCTCCGCTGTTCCAACCGGGCAATCGGCGCTCTTTCTCCTGCGCGATCGTGTAGGCGAGCGCGCTCGCGAACCTGATCTGGATCGTGTTCGATCCGACGCGAAGCACGTCCTTGACGTCGAACTCCCAGACCCGGAACATATTGTCGGTGCGCCCGATCTCGGTCCCGTTCACGCGAATCGTCGCGAGCGTGTCCAGTCCTTCACAGCGAAGCACAACGCGTTCGCGACCCAGGACGCGTTCGGTCACGTCGAACGATCGGCTGTACTCCCAGTCGGCATCGCTCACCCAGTACGCGTCGAACTCCTGCGCGCGATAGAACGGATCGGCGATCCTGCCGGCGGCCAGCAGATCGGTGTGTACGCAGCCGGGAACCGTGGCGGGAGTGGTCGCTTTCGCGTCGCATTGGCGGACGCTCCACGCGCCGTTGAGACTCAGTGTATCCATGCGAAAGAGTCTACGGCGAACATCCCGCGCAATCTTCTCCTCGGATGACCCTTTCTTGAACTTATTTGATATAGTCTTGCGATGGCAAGATCAGCGGCCGCCGACGCGACGCCTCTCCCCGCGCGCACCGAGTTCCGTGCGCAGGAGGTGCTCGGGGATCGCCGGATCTACTCGTGCCACACCATAGAAGAGCCGGGCGCGTGGTCGTACCCTCCGCATCGTCACATCGACTGCTGCGATTTGACGTACGTGTACCGCGGCGAGCTGGACCAGCGTGTCAACGAAACGTCGGTCACGCTGAGCGAAGGGTCGGTGGCTATAGTACGCCCCGGTGACACTCACTGGCCTAGCGGTCGCCACGTCGTTCTGTACAACCTCAACTTCAGACCGCAGACGCTCACGGCAGCGGGCGACTACCTGGGGCTCTCCGAACGGGTTGACGCGATGCTCGGGTCTGCCACACCCCCGGTCTTCGTCGTACCGATCGCGGCCCGGTCGCGTGTGCTCCTGGAGCTGCAGCAGTTGCTCCTGGGCCAGCACGAGCCGAACGCCGCGGTCTTATTCCGCGGTTTCCTGGCGCGCTGGCTCTCCGAGCTGACCGGCCCGACCGATGAGCCGATCCGAGCGACGATGCCCGCGTGGATGGGTGAACTGCTGCGCACCATCGAGACCGACGTCGAACGGCCGCTCACGGTGCCCGACCTGGTGAGTCTTTCCGGACGCAGCGGCGCGCACATCGCGCGCTCGTTCCGTCAGCACCTGGGGACGACCCCGTCGGCGGCGATCAACGACGCGCGCATCCGCCGCGCGGCGCTCCTGCTCGCGCACACGAACCGCAGCATCCTGGACATAGCGTACGGCCTGGGCTTCAGCAACGCTAGCTACTTCTACCGGCTGTTCCGTTCGGCCCACGGCGCGTCGCCGCGTCGATACCGCGTCGCGCACGCGCCGCTGCGCGGTGCGGCGGTGTAGCCCGACGCGAAGTTCGTCGCGGTTGCTGAGGGTCGGCGGCGGGTGTACTATTGAGGCATGAGCGTGACGGTGGCCGGGACGACGAAACTCACGTACGACGAATACCTGCACTTCCCCGACGACGGCCGTCGGCACGAGATCATCGATGGAGAGCACTACGTGTCACCGTCACCGAGCACCGATCATCAGAACGTTTCGAGGCACATCCAGTTCGCGCTCTACCAACTGCTCGAAGAGCACGGTCGCGCGCAGGTCTTCAATGCACCGATCGACGTCGAGCTGTCGCCGACCGACGTGGTGCAGCCCGACCTTGCGGTCGTGCTCGCCGAGCACAGCGACAGGGTCCTGCGCAGCCGTCTGCGCGGAGCGCCCGACCTGGTCGTCGAGATCGCGTCTCCGTCGACGGCCACACGCGACCGGACGCTCAAGCTCGCGCTCTACGCGCGGTATCGCGTTCCGGAGTACTGGATCGTTGACGCTGAGAACCGGTGCGTCGCGCAGTACCGACTGCAGAGCGACGGCGGGTACGACGATCCCGTTCTCCACGAAGAATCGATCTCCTTTGCGGACGCGGTCGTAGACCTCACCGACGTCTGGCGCCGGCTCTGATCGGCGATTAGCGCGCGACGCGCTCTACTGTCCGCTGACGTGATCCACGCGCGCAAAGAGGCGCGACAGGCGGTCTGTCACGTGAGGCGGCAGCGGCGGACGCTGTACGCTTTCGATATTGGCCATCAGATGCTCGGCGCTCCCGGTTCCCGACAGCGTCACGTGCATCGCTGCGTCGTGACGGACCAGCCGGTACGCGGCGTCGACCAGGCTCTCCGCGCCGGACTCGCGCACGACCCACCCGAGCGGGTCGTCGGGAGTGCCTCCGACCGCCTCGAGCTCGTCGCGGGTGATCGACCCGTCGGACAGAAGCTCGCCGATCACCTCGCGCAGCCGCTCGATCCGGCTCAGCGCGAGCCTGACCGCGAACATGCCGAGCACACCGACGCCATTCGCGAGCGTCCGCGGGAAGACGCGTTCGCGCGCGGATTGGTTCAGGATGTTGAAGCCGACCATCATGACGTCCCAGGGCTCGTCATCGAGCGCCCGCACGAGCGCGCGGTGGTCGGGATCGGCGTTGAACGCCTCGGTGATCCCGATGAAGCGGACCTTTCCGGCCTCACGCGCGCGGATCAACCCCGGAAGGAGCCGCTCGGCGACCGTGTCGTACGAGTCGATCTGGACGCCGTGAAAGTGGCACACGTCTATGTAGTCGGTTCCGATCGCACGCAGACGACCGTCGACCGCGTCCATCACGGCGCGTTCGGCCGCCTGCGGCGACGAGGTATCGAACGATTCCCACGACGAGATCTTCGTCGACACTACGATAGTGTCCCACCGAACGACGTCGATCGAACGCGCGACGACGTCCTCGGTGTCGTACGCCTCTGCGGTATCGATGAAGTTCACGCCGGTATCGAGCGCGAGTCGCACCACGCGGACCGACTCGTCGCGGCTTCCGCCGCCGCGGAGCCCCACCCGACTCGGTCCGCCGGTACCGACCCCGATCGCGCTCACGGTGAGTCCCGTTCTGCCGAGTACGTTGTAGTCCATCAGATAGCCTCCGCGATTCGTGACCGGACCGCTCGGATATCGTACCGGAGCGAACGCAGCCTGTCATCAAGGCGTCGGGCAAGAAGCGGCGCCGACTCAGAATCGACGCGCTCCACGATCCCGCGGACGACGCGGAGCACGACCGACCCGACCCCCGCGACCGGCACGGTGACCTCAAACCGCGGCGTGTGCCCGTAGACCCAATCCCACGACGCGAGCTCGCGGGCGACAGTGGTCGCGTCGTCGCGCGACGGAGGAGCGCGCTCGGGCGCGACGTCGGCGGAGCCGTACTCGTGAACGAAGGCGCGTTCGAGCGCGTCGGCAAGCCGGTCGTGAGTCAGCCCCGGCGCATGGTCGGCCAGATTCGTCACGACCGACCGAACGCTCGAAGTCGCTCTGGTTGCGATCGACTCGGACGCGGGCGCGGCCAGGTAGGCGACCAGCCTGTCCAGGTCGGCGTGTACCAGCAGTGTCCCGTGGTGGAGCGACCGCCCCCCCGTGTGGCGAAACGCGTTGCCCGAAATCTTCCGGTCGCCGACGCGCAGATCGTTGCGCTCGGTCTTGTGCGCGCGAACGCCCAGCGCGCCGAGCGCGGCGATCACGACGCCGAAGTGGCGATCCTGGTCGTAGCGATCGGACGGTGAGAGAAAGCTGAAGTTCGTGTTGCCCGGGTCGTGGTAGACCGCGCCGCCTCCGCTGATCCGACGCGCCAGCGGGATACCGTCGGCGTGCATGCGGTCCAGGTCGCACTCGACCCACGGGTTCTGGTGCCGGCCGATCACGACGCACGGATCGTTGCGCCAGATCAGGAGCGTGGGATCGTCGACCCGGTCCAGGAGCATCGACTCGATCGCGAGATTTGCGTAGGGGTCGGTGGTCCGGAGCCTGTGGACGGGCATCTACCGCACGGGGTCGACGCGAAGCTCGGCTCGAATCCCGAAGTGGGCCGACGGGTGAACGCCGAAAGTCGGCCGGTCGAAGACGATCGACGCGCTGCGCGCGACGATGCCATCGCCCCGGATGAAGATGTAATCGTAGCGCTCGCGCTCGCTGCCGGGCGCCGATAGACTGTGCTCGATGATGGTGCTGTTCGTGCGCGCGTCGAACGTGTAGCCCGGTGTCCGGTTGACCGCGGCCCATACGTCGGTGAAACCGGCGTCGCGCAGAAGCTGTATCTCAGGCGATCCAGGAAGCGCGAAGAAGCTTCCCATCAGGATTACCGGCTGGGTGCCGGCGAGTTCGTTGATATACGTGAGCGTCGCGCGCGCCTCTCGCAGGCGTCGTTCGCTGCCCTCAACCGCCGCGCGTACGAGCGCGGTGTACTCGTCACCCGATAGCTCTCCGCGATCGTACGCATCGACAAGCGCGCGAAGCCGCTCGGCGTCCGCGTGAGGTGACGGCGTCCAGCGCGTCGTCAGCACGTAGACGCGCCGGCCTTCGACGGTGATTTCCGACGCGATGAGGTTCGCGCCCGAACCGAGCTGAAACGACGCGACTCGCCCGGCACCGGGGCCGGAAAGCTGCGTAGTGCCGACCATCGACAAGCCCCGCGACCGGTCGGCCAGGATGACGCTTCCTTCGCGCAGGTTTACCGGAAGACCGACCGTGCCGATCCGGACACCCGCCTGCCGCACCGCCGATACCGCGTCGTAGGTAAGCGCTTCGGCAACACGGTCGGCGAAGCCCGGCAGCGGATTCGCCTCCTGGATCGCGATCACGTCGGGACGAAGCTGCCCAAGGCCCGCGGTCAGCAGGTCGAACCGGAACCGGCGTGTCGCGGCATCCTCGTACTCGCCGCTGGCAAAGGCTCCGGTGTACGTGAGACCCGACCACGCGTTTACCGTGACAACCGTGATTGTTTCGGCAGCGACGACCCCGGCGCACAACAGCACCAGGAGCGCCGACGCGATCCGCTTCATGCACCCATTCTATGGCGCGGAAGGGGCTTTCACAAGCGTTTTCTGGGTATCTTTCGCTGCATGGCATCGTCTGGAATCCGCATGCTCGTTTTGCTCGGCAATCACGGAACTCGATACGCGCGAACGCGACACAACATCGGATGGATGGTCGCAGACGAACTCCCGCTCGCGTCGGCTCCGTGGCAGCAGAAGTTCAAAGCCGTCTGGACCGCATGGGGAACCGGTGACGACAAGGTGATCGTACTCAAGCCGCAAACGATGATGAACCTCAGCGGAGAGAGCGTTCAGGCGGCGGCGCGCTTCTTCCGGTTCTCTCCCGGTGAGATCGTCGTCGCGCACGACGACGTCGAACTGCCGTTCGGTGAGATCGGGCTGCGGCTCGGCGGGGGTCTGGCCGGCCATAACGGCCTCCGATCGGTCGCTCACTGCCTGGCAACGCCCGACTTCTGGCGGCTGCGGCTTGGGATCGGCCGACCTGCGCGCGGTGAGCTACACGGCTACGTGTTGGGGCGGTTCTCCGAATCGGAGGAGGCCGAGCTGCCGGTCGTGATCGGTGCGGCGGTCCGAATGCTCGAAGTCGCTCGCCAGGCCAGCCCGGCAGGAGCTCCGGTCCGCGTGGTCGCGGCCGATTACCGGTAGGACGATGACGGCGGGCGCAACGAGTCCGGCGACCGCGCCGCGCTTCTCAGCCACCCATCCGCGTACGCCCGCGGAGGCTGCGTTCGATCGTCAGACGATCGGCGTACTCCAGATCACCGCCGACCGGTAGCCCGAGCGCAAGACGCGACACCGAATGCCCGCGCTCTTCTAATATCTTTGCCAGGTAGAGCGCGGTAGTGTCGCCTTCGACGGTGGGATTCGTCGCGAGGATGATCTCCGCGATACCGTCGGCGCATCGGCGCACGAGCGCCCCGACCGACAGGTCTTCCGGACCGACGCCGTCGATCGGAGAGATCACCCCGCCGAGTACGTGGTAGAGACCGGAGAACGCGTGAGTCGCCTCCAGAACCGCAACGTCTTGCGGTTGCTCCACGACGCAGATCGTTCGCCGGTCGCGCCGGTCGTCGGTGCACACATCGCACGGGTCGTGCTGCGTGTAGGCACCGCATACCGAGCAGCGCCTGATCCGCTCCTGAATCGTGCCGATAGTTTCCGACAGCGACGCGTTGAACGCCGGGTCGGCCTGGAGAATATGGTAGGCAAGCCGGGTCGCGCTCTTCGCGCCGATTCCCGGAA